>DAIDJC010000070.1 GCA_027451565.1 Limisphaerales bacterium
ATGATCAGGTGGGCCTGGGAGGAGTTGGGAAAGGTGAACCGCGCCAGTCCTGCCCGGGCCGTGGCCGTGAGTTCCACGGTCACACCTTCATCCGGCAACACCACCGAGTAGTATCCCGGGCTGGCTTTTTCCTGCTGGTGAACAAACCGGGCGCGGTAACCCTGCCCAGGCTTGTTTCCCGGCACCAATTGAACCTGTCCCACACAGGGCATGATCAGAATATTGCCCAGATCTCCGCAACCTGTTCCGGTGAGGTGGTTCATCGTGAACCCCAGGATGCTGTCATCCGAATAATGATAGCCGGAGCTGCCATCCCAGCCGCTATCCCGTGTGTCGGGTGAAAACTGAACCATTCCAAAAGGCACCGTGGCTCCGGGATACACATGGCCATGGGCGTCGGTTCCAATGAATGGATCCACATCGGCCAGCGAGACGGCTGGGGACGGAGTGGGAGCCAGCCACAGGCTCAGGCACAATGAACCCAGGATGGGGCTTGACCGTGAAGGACGGAGGACGCGTGGAATGTTCATGATTGTATGGAATTCAAGGTGGCAGAAAGCGCGGTTGAGAGCATGTGGCCATTTCATGCCACATTGAGCTTGTTGGATTACGTGTCATGATGAGTCCATGCAGCAACTTACCCGAGCCAGGCAAGGCATTTCTTCCGCCGCGGCCCGCCTGCGGCCTTTTATTTTTTTGTGGGGATTCTGCCTCATCATTGGATGGTTTCTGCCATGGCAAACCGGCGCGTGGCAAATGCAGCAGGCTCCATTGATGACGCGGTGGGCGGGGTTGGTGGATACCAATGCGCCGCTGCCGGAGTATCCCAGGCCTCAAATGGTGCGAACCAACTGGCTGAATTTGAATGGCCTGTGGCAGTTTCAACCAGGAGCCACCAATGATGCGGTCCCCTTTGGCCAGACTTTGCAGGAGCAAATCCTGGTGCCCTTTCCCATGGAATCAGCCATTTCCGGGGTGATGCAATACCATGAATTTTCGTGGTACCGCAAACTATTCACCATCCCCTCCACCTGGGGCGGCGGGCATGTTCTGCTGCATCTGGATGCCGTGACCTGGCGGGCGACGGTGTATCTCAACGGCCATTTGCTGGGCGTGCACAGCGGTGGTTACGACCCCTTTGCTTATGATCTCGCGCCCTATTTGAATGGGGCAACCAATGAATTGATCGTCGGGGTTTACAGTCCTGAGGACAATGGCGGGCAGCCCCGAGGCAAACAGACGCTCTATCCGGGCGGGATCATGTACACCTCATCCAGCGGCATCTGGCAGCCGGTTTGGCTGGAGCCGGTGGATGGCTGGGGAATGAGCAGCCTCAAAATGGTTCCCGATGTGGACAAGGGCCTCTTGCGTCTGACTGTGAATACATTCGCCATGGGCGGCCTGGCCGTGTCCGCATCTGTGTTTTCCAATGGCGTTCCGGTCATCACCGCTGTGGGAACGCCTGGAAGCGAACTGGACCTGTCCATTACAAACGCCAGCCTGTGGTCGCCGGATAATCCTTTCCTGTATGATTTGAAAATCGTGGAAACCCACAACGGTATCACCAATGACGAGGTGAGCAGTTATTTTGGCATGCGGAAAATATCCACCAACATCGTCAATGGCGTGCCGGAAATCTATTTGAACAACCAACCTTATTTCGAGATGGGGCCGCTGGACCAGGGATTCTGGCCGGATGGAATCTACACCGCGCCAACCGATGCCGCGCTGGAGTATGATTTGCAGCAGGAAAAGGCGCTGGGCTTCAACATGGTTCGCAAGCATATCAAGGTGGAACGGCAACGCTGGTATTATTGGGCGGATAAACTGGGCCTGCTGGTGTGGCAGGACATGCCCAGCGGCAATTCCTACACCTCCAATCCCAAAATCGTGGATCCCTTCCAATTCATGGCGGAGTTGACGGCCATGGTGACCAATCATTGGAACAGTCCCTGCATCATCATGTGGGACACCTTCAATGAAGGCCAGGGGCAGACCGATGCCAACCAGACCAACACGCCTTACCTGGTGCAAATGGTCAAGACCCTGGATCCATCCCGGCTGGTCAATGAGGCCAGTGGCGGGGCCTATTTTGGGGCGGGCGATGTTTTTGACCAGCACAGTTACCCGCCGCCGGGCGATCCCACCAGCAGCACCCAGGCTCCTGTGGATGGTGAATACGGCGGCATAGGGTTCCAGCAGGCAGGCCATCTTTGGAATCCCGCCCTGGCTGGCGGCAATTACGTGGGCGCCAATACCACCAATGACATCGCCACCATTTACGATTCCTTTTCCGATCAATTGGTGAACAACAAAACCATTTCCGGGTTGAACGCGGCGGTTTATACCCAGATCACGGATGTGGAGAATGAATGCAACGGGCTGATGACTTACGACCGCTATCTCAAGCCCTCCATGGCAGCCATTCTGGCATCCAATCTCAAGGCCCGCATGGGACAGTCCTATCTCAATGCGCTGTTGCCAACCTCCCAGCAGCAGGGCCGTCTTTGGAACTACATCACCAACACGCCACCGTCCAATTGGTATGAAACCAATTTCGATGACTCGGCGTGGGGCAGCGGCCTGGCCGGATTCGGAACTCCCATCACACCCAATGCGGTGGTAAGAACCCTCTGGAATACGGGTGACATCTGGCTGCGCCAGAAATTTGTGGTCGGATCCCTGACTCCCCAGGACCGGTCCCAACTTGTTTTCAACCTGTTCCATGACGAGGGTTGCGAAATTTATCTGAACGGGGTGCTGGCCGGCTCAGCCTCCGGTTATGTCACTTCCTATGTGTTGCTGCCCTGCAACGCGGCGGGGATGGCCGCCTTGGTTCCCAATGCCACCAATTTGATCGCCGTTCACTGCCATCAAACCACCGGGGGCCAGGATATTGATGTGGGTTTGTACAAACAGTTCATTTCCGCCAACGCCCTCATTGTTCCAACGGATATGCAGGGTTATTGGCCTTTGGATGAAACCAATGGAAACACCGCTGCCGATGCCACGGGTTCAGGAAACAATGGTGTGGTGAACGGGGCCGCATGGTCGCCTGACGGCAAGGTCAACGGTTGCCTGGTCTTTAACGGGGTCAACCAGAACGTGGAGGTCAACAATACCGTGGGAGGGGATTTCAGCCTGTCCTTTTGGGTCCAAACGACCCAGGCCGCCGGCACAGGAGCCTGGTGGCAAGGGGCGGGCCTGGTGGATGCCTTTGCCAGCGCCAATGCCAGTGACTTTGGAGCCGCCTTGTGCGGCGGGCATTTTGCATTTGGCGTCGGCAGCCCGGATGCCACGCTGCTTTCCACCACCGCCATCAATGATGGCGCGTGGCACCAATGCGTTGCCACCCGAAAGCAGGCCACGGGCGCGATGGTCATTTACGTGGATGGTGTCATCCAAGCCACCGGAACCGGCAGCACTGCGGTTCTCAACGCCTCCCCGGTCATCCGTTTTGGTTCATTGGCCAACAACACGGGTTTCTTTGCCGGCAAACTGGATGATGTGCGCATCTACGACCGCGCCCTGGGCAGCAACGAGGTGCAGGCATTGTATGACAATAGCGTCGCGATCGCCCCGGCCCCGGCGCCCTTGACGGCGCTGTCTGGCAACAACCAGGTGTTTCTTGGCTGGACCGGGGTTCCCGGCGCAACCGGCTATGACATCCGGCGCAGTTCCAGCCTGTCCGGGCCTTTTTTGCCCGTGGCCAATCCATTTGCCACCAACACCACTGATTTCAGCGCCTTGAATGGAAATACTTACTATTATGAGGCTGCGGCACAAAATGCCTTGGGCGACGGCTCGTGGACGGCGCCCGTGCAAGCCGCACCTTCGCTGAGCGCCTCCCTGACCACTTGGTTTGCGGCAGATCACATCTCAGGCCTGACCAACCTGGCCTCCGTCACCAATTGGCCGGACCTGAGCGGAAACGGGGATGATGCCCTGCAACCGGCGCCCCAGTTCGCCCCCATCCTGGTGACCAATGCCTTGAATGGGCTTCCGGTGGTTCGGTTTGATTCCGCTGCCAGCAATAACCTGGCCTTCCTGCGTCCCGTGCAGGACGATTTCACCATGTTCTGTGTCTTTCGCAGCACCCAGGGTTATGGCAACGGCACATTGTACTTTCAAGGAGCGGGACTGGTGAACGGTGAGGTCAGCGGGGTGACCGAAGATTTTGGCACCTGCCTCTTTTCCAACGGGCAGGTCAGCGCCGGGACCGGAAACCCCGATGTGGCCGTGGATTCAGTCCCCGGCTTTAATGATGGCCAGCCTCATCTCCTGGTTTTCAAACGCACGGAAAGCACGGGGGAATGCGATTTGTATATGGACGGGAATTTCATGGGTTCTGTCACCGGCAGCAGTCTTTCCTTAACCGCCCCCTCCAGGCTTGTTCTCGGATCCCAGCAAACCATGCTCTATTATTATACGGGTGACATTGCTGAGGTGAAAATTTATCACTCGGCCCTGTCGGATGCAGACCGGCAGGCGCAGGAAGCCGGGTTGATCCAAAAGTGGGGCATACAAACCCTGCCTCCTCCCGCTTCACTCAATGCCACGGGAGGCAATGGCCATGTGGAGGTTTCCTGGCCGGCCGTTTCGGGAGCCATGGGGTACCAACTGTTGCGCTCCAGCAATCTCACCGGGCCCTTTGACGTGCTTTCGATGCCGGTTACAAACGAATTTGATGATGCCCAGGTTGTCAATGGTTCGACCTATTATTACGAGGTGCGGAGCATGTCTCCCGTGGGACAAAGCGGTGTTTCACAGGTGGCCAGCGCCACGCCGCAGGCGCCCCGGCCAGCAGTGTGGTACAAGGCCGATGCCGTGACTGGCCTGGCCCAAGGCGCGGCTCTGGGGGCATGGCCGGATTCCAGCGGCAATGGAATTTATGCCCTTCAAACCAACGTGAACCAGAGGCCCGTTTACGAGACAAATGCCCTGCACGGCCTTCCCGCCATCCGCTTTGATTCCGCCGCCTCAACCTTCCTCCTTTTCCAACGACCCGTGCAGGATGATTTCACCATGCTCGTCGTTTATCAAAGCAGCCAGTCCAACCAGGGAAACGGCACTAATTTCTATAATGGTTCCGGGCTGGTCAACGGCGACGAGCCGATGGTGCAAAACGATTTTGGAACGGCTCTCAATGCCAATGGCCAGATTCTGGCCGGGACGGGCAATCCTGACACCAGCCTGCAATCTCCCGGCGGGTTCAATGATGGCCAGCCGCATGTCATGGCATTTGAACGAACCGCCAGTTCCGGCGCCCTGGCGCTATTTGTGGACGGGGTCCAGGTGGATTCCGGCGTGGGCGGCACCCAGTCGCTCACCAGTCCAGCCACCCTGGACCTCGGGGCTGTCCCCAGCGGGGGCGGGTTTTTGGATGGTGATCTTGCCGAGGTCAAGATTTTCAGCTCCGCTTTGTCCAGCGGGGATTTGGTTGTGGAGGAAAACCAGCTTGCCTGCAAATACGGCCTTTCATTGGGTTTGCCGGCCCTGGCATCGCCGGGACAGCTTTCCGGCGCGGTATCGAACGGCGTGGTGACATTGAATTGGTCCGCGGTTTCCGGGGCCTCCAGCTACAGTGTCAGCACTTCCACCAACGCCACCGGGCCTTTTGCCAGTCTGGGCGTGGTCCAGCAGGGCACATCCTTTGTTTCCCCCCAACCCAATTTCGGCAGGACAAATTATTACGCGGTAACCTCCCTGAACCAGTGCCAGTCAAGCCCGGCCTCCGCCCCGTTGGCGGTGTTCCAGCCTGCGCCCTCCTTGGTGACACTCCCCACGGGTCACGGCAGCTTGAACGTGCAATGGCCCCTATGGGCCGCCGGTTGGAAACTGTTTTATTCCACCAACCTCACCCCGCCCACACTCTGGATGCCATTCACCAATGCGGCCACGCAACTCGGGAATGTGTATCAAGTATCCATCGTGCCAGGCGGTGGCTCGGTCTTTTTTCGCCTCACGCCCCCGTAAAGTCCCCATCCAACGCCAATAGTTTTCCCCCTGCAACCACCCCTGCCTGTCCACCGTGCCGCAGGTGGCGAGAACTTTGGGTGAAGCGACGGGGATTGGGCAAAATTCCAAAAAACCGGACTTTCGCCACCAGGGAAGTGTCATCTAACTTCGGGTCATGAATATGAATCTGCCTGTTGATATCGTGCTTTTTAGCCCGAAAACCGAGGTGGAAAAAAGGTCGCTTTGCGGGAGGGATTGATAGCATGGGAAATCATGATCAAATGAATCCATTCCAGGAACCACGTCTAGTCTGGAAGCCGTGGAGCGTGGAATTCTTGTGGGCTGCATATCCTGCATATCCTACGGCCACCGGCATCGAGATTGGACTGCTTCTGGATTTCGGAGAGGAGCGGCTCGAATTCAAACACAAGACGCGAACCCAACGCCCCAGCATCGCCCCAGCATCGCCCCAAACCGTTGCCAATAAATTTTATCCTGTAAATCCTGTCCAATGCCTTTAGCAACTACAGCATAGTCACTCGGAGCGTTGTTTAAGTCTGTCAGAGAAAACATGCACAGGGACAAGGCCTCCATGGCGATCTCGGCAGAAAATCGGGACAGGATGAACAGGATGCCAAAATGGAGGATCAAGAACTGAAAAAAGACGCTGGCGAATTATTACCGTTCATTTGAATTAATATATGCGTTTCCCCCTCTCTATCGGTTCGCTGGCGGGGCGAGGAAATCTAAGTCGCTGGGTTGGTTCATGGGTTTGGAACTGGCGGCTGCGATGGGGGGTGAAATGGGTTAAGACTGTAATAGTGGGATTAACGAAAGCCGGGTGTGGCACCTGGCCTATTTGGAGTTCCACCAAAATTTTCTCGGTATCCGTGCCAATGGCTCCTATCAACCCAAAAACCAGTTCCGGGAACTTCAATGCGCTGTCAAAGATTTTGGGTTTTTCCATATATATTACTTGAGTAGCATCTGACAGAATGCAACAAAGCAATTTCAGCTTCAATGGGGAATCTAGTGTAGTGTCCCGGAAATACCTAGGCATATTATGAGCCCATTAAAGCACCATTTTTGCGGAAACAGGTCAGAGCTGGATGTTTTATATGTATAGCCAATTGCGACACACTACACTAAAACCTTCAAATTTTGAACGGAACCGTTAAATGTTTCCAGCCTTTATTTCGATTCTGGTTCGTGTAAAGCTGCAAGCATGGCAAATGATGTTAAATTAAAAAAAAATCCTGCGGCTGTGGCGCTGGGGCGGCTGGGCGGCTTGAAGGGCGGGCCGGCGCTCGCGGCGAAAATGACGCCAGCACAACGCAAGGCAGCGGCTCGCAAGGCGGCGCTGGCCCGCTGGTCAAAAAAGTCTAAAAAGCCCTAGATTGTTGTTGTTAATGCGCGAGCGGTCGTGCATAATAGCAGCAATACGAAAGGCCATTTATGGGACTGACTTACCATTATGCTTTCAGCGCACCCGGCACCACGCCAGAGGCGGTGCTGGAGGATTTTCTGCATGACGTCGAGGCCGACGCGAAAGCGCTCGGGTTCGATCCGGTGCTGGTGCTGGACGCTGCGTTCGACACGCCCGAGCGGAAGAAGTTTGCTCGGCAACTCACGACGGGCGCTCGGCTGGAAAGCGACAAGCTCAAGGGTGTGGTGCTGCTGCGCTATGGTCAGGTATGGCACCATGATCCGGTGACAGGTTCTTGCTGCGTCATTCCCAAACGCGGGGTGGTGCTGGTGGTGACAGACGCGCAGAAGCGTGAGACGGTTTTCGGGTTCTTCCAATTTCCGGCGATGTTGCAAGATTTGAACGGCAAGGATATGGTGACAACGCACCAGGGGGACCGGTGGACTTTCCAGAACTTTGTGAACAGCCCCGATCCCCGGTTCCGCCAGATTGTTAAGCGGTTCGCCGACGCGGGTTATCTCGAAGCGGAGCGTGATGAGTTTGCAGCCAAATAAGTCAAAATACGCCGACGCGCTTATGCTGACACTGGTTTGCCTGCCAGCCTGATTTTCAAACTGGGGTCGGTTTCGCATTTTTCCACTATCGCGTTGTAGCCTTCAAGAAGCTTGGTGAGTGTCAACTTGCAAGTCGCCGCTTGGAAAAAACTTCTCTCATAAACATTTGCGGTGAGAAACTGTGCCGCGTCGAGAATATCAACCCGATCGGCAATGGGAGATTTATTAAGGAGAAATGTGGCTCCCTCAACCCCGTCATCGACAGTTATTATTACCGGTTTGAGTCCAGATTGAATATTTGTCTCGCACTTACGCAGTAGTGCTTCGCTGGGGTGAGTCGTCACATGAATGGCGACGCCTTCAATTTCGAAATCTGCATTCCGGTCTGTTGATTGGTCAGATACGGAAAAGCCGTGGTGAACTATCTTCCCAATACCGAGAACGAAATCCAGTTTAGCACCCACGAGGTGTTGCAACATCGCGCCAACGTAATTCGTTCCACCCCCATTGGTCTGGACTTCTTCCGCCTGTTGAAAAAGCTCTTCGATATTGGCCTGAAGGGACTTGCCGGGATCAAAATTAAATTTGGGACCCTCTGATGCGAAATGAGCTTTTACTTTTTCAATCCACCAAGCTAGCGCCTCATCCAAATCCGCCTCGCCATGTTTATTCAAATCGTTCAGCGTTTCAACGTAGGCTTCCATAAGACCAAGGCTACCGCGGCTTGTGCGGCCACCTTCTTTGGTAAGAATTTTCAAAATCCCGTGGTTTTTAAGAATCTTTTGAACAGCCGCCATTCCCAAGCCAGCAACCTGCCCACCTTCCTCTGTCCGCAGCGATTCTGGCTTTATGGGTAACCCCAAACGCTTTGCCGTCTCTGTCAAAACCAAAGCTACGCCCAAACCACCTTTATTTAAGAATTTAGGATGGCTTGCACATAACTTTTCCAACCTTCTTTTCGTTGCGCTCATAACCTTGATTAACGGCTTGATTTCCTGAGGTATGACAGCGACAAGGTTTTGCGCGCTTGTGGCTTCGGGGTTTCAAAATATTCTTCTAAAACGGGGTTTAGGTAGTTCCTAGCAATCCATTCAATGACCGGAACGCAGACGGCATCACCAAACCCGAAAAGCGCCTGATTAAGTGACACATTCAGGACAAAATCATCGGCACCCATTAGTCTGGAGCACTCGCGTGGCGTCAAGAGACGCACCGCAAACCGGCCTTTGCCGGCTGCCAAAAGAATCTGGCGCCCACTGCCACCGCGAGGCGTGCGCAGACACCCAGCTATGCCGTCAGTTCGGAGTTCGGCCATGGATTTGCCTAGGCGGACGCGGCGAAACACTGTGCCGTAGGATATATTATTCCCCTTAATCATCGCATCCGCCTGTGCCCGATGTTTCGGACTCATTTGATTCAACAAGTAATCGCACCGCTCTCCACTCCACCACGCATGGTGATTCAAAGGTAGGTCGTCCACGATGTCTTCAAGGCGGATGGAGGATACAGGCAATGGCGGCAGTGGACGGATGCGCCACGAAATATCCGGATGCATTAGGATGAAACTGGCCAGCCCTGAAGGCCTTGCCTCACTCTCGTAAAATCCGTGTGTATCGTGCAACACGAGGGATTCGGCAGTTTTAGTGCCCACTACGAAAAGTCGCTGGCGACTCTGGGGAACGAATCGGGCAGCGTCAATTATGAATGCATCAACCGCGTAGCCGAGATCGTTTAGCGCCAAAAGCGCATTCTCAAAGTCGCGACCGCCATTCGATGACAGGAAGCCTGTGACATTTTCCAGCAAGACCAGTGGAGGCAAGCGACGCTCCCGCTTCATTCCTTTAAGAATGTCGATGAAGCCCCAAAAGGCCGAAGACTGAAGGCCGGCAAGCCCATGACGGGATCCCGCCAAGGAGAGATCGTTGCAAGGGAAAGAGGCCGTGGCGAGACTGACATCAGGCACTTGATTGGTTTTCAACTTGTGTATGTCTTCGACAACAAATTCTCCGCCATCGCCAAAGTGGTCCCGATACATCTGCCATTTGTCTTCATCGATGTCATTAGCGAAATCTGTGCGCCAGCCTGCTTTTTCCAAGCCGATACGCATAAGGCCTATGCCGGCGAAGAACTCGGCAACGGTCATGTTTTGATTTTTCATTGTTTTCTGGATGCAGTCTTCACCTTTTGGACCTTATGCTCAACATGTAAATTTACCGCCCGATGATTTTTTCGGGGAGGCGAGCAAAAGGATCAGGCCTAGGTAATTGCTAAATAAGGCCTGACATTCGATGCTGTTTGGGTCTAGCTTTGCTGTGGATGGCCCGACCTTTGCGCATTGAATATCCTGGAGCGGTGTATCATGTGGTGGCAAGAGGCAACCAGGGGTGGCCAACTTTGCGGATGGTGAGGACCGGCGGCGGTTTGTCGAAACGCTTGGGGAAGCCTGCGGCAAGACCGGTTGGCGGTTTCACGCCTATGTGCTGATGGGGCATCGTTATCATTTGCTGGTGGAACCCCCGGAGGGAAGGCTGATGGAGCGATTGAAGCTGGAACTTCCCCCGCAGCCGCCCCCACGGATCATGACCGCCGCCGACACTGCAAATCAGCCGATGTAGTGGCGACCTTTGCCGTCGCTGACGTCAAAAACCCAACAAAACACCCTCGCCTGTTTTGCGATCGTCCCGGGTAGCGGAAGTCGGCCTAAAATAATTTCATTTGAACGGCAGCCGGCTCCCTCAGCGAGCTGACCCCCAGGCCCAGGAGGCGCAAGGGTCGGGAAACCAGTTTTTCCCGGCCCAATAGGAAGCAGCCCAGCCGGTAAATATCCCTGGATTCAGCCAGGGGGTCCTCCACGGAAATCTGCCTGGTTAACGTGGTGAAATCCGAGTAACGCACCTTCACTTGCACGGTGTGGGCGGCCAGGCGTCTGCGTCCCAGTTTTGCGGCGATATCCGCAGCCTGTTCCATGAGGCATCGGCGCAGAATGGCCCGGTCCTCGGTGTCGTGTAAAAATGTTTCCTCGCCGCTGATGCTTTTGATGTCATCGCTTACCAGTACGGGGCGGTCATCCATGCCTGCTGCATACTGCCTGAGTTTCGTCCCGAAGGAACCCAGCAGGGAATTGAGGTTTCCGGGATAGGCATGAAGATCGCCCACGGTGAGAATGCCGGCCCGGGCCAGAGTCTGCGCGGTGACCTGGCCGACGCCGTGGAGCGTCCGGACGGGAAGCGGATTTAAAAATGAAAGTTTTTCCGTCTCGGTGATGACGGTCAATCCATCGGGTTTTTGGTGGTCGCTGGCGATTTTGGCGAGCAATTTGTTGGAGGCAATGCCAATGGTGGCGGTGAGATGTCGTTCCGAGCGGATGAGCAGCTTGAGTTCCGCAGCGGTGGCGCGCGCCTGGAGGAGGGAAGCATCGTGTGTGTCCGCCTGGAATTGGCCGGAGAGGTCGAGGTAAGCTTCATCCACGGACATTTGTTCCACCAGTGCCCGGGTGCGGGCGAGTATTTCCATGATTTTTTGGGATTCCTCGCGGTAGGCATCCATGCGTGGACGCACAAAAACGCCATTTGGGCAGAGGCGGCCTGCGGTGACGCTGGGCATGGCGGAGCGCACGCCAAACCGGCGCGCCTCGTAACTGGCGGCGCAAACCACGCCGCGCTGGTTGGGCGGCGCCCCCACAATCACAGGTTTCCCGCGCAGTCCCGGCTGGTCGCGCTGCTCCACGGAGGCGTAAAAAGCGTCCATGTCCAGATGGAGAATCACCCTGAACATCAGAGAAGCGCCCGGCGATGGGTTTTTATCCAATCCTCCGCCTCGCGGAAGCCGGGGCAAAGTTTTTCGAGGCATTCCCAGAATGCCCTGGAATGATTCATGTGGCTGAGATGGGCCAGTTCGTGGAGGATGACATAGTCCCGCGCCATGCCGGGCATTTGGATGAGGCGCCAATTTAGAGAAATGGAACCTGAACGTGAACAGGATCCCCATCTGGAGCGCTGGTTGCGGACGGTGACGCGGCTCACTTTCATGCCGTGGCGGGCGGCCAGCTCGCGCACGCGCCGTGGAAGTTCGAGTGCGGCGATTTTTCTCAAATGACACTCCACCCGGGGCCGCAGGTCCGTGTCCGGGTCTTTCACGGGAATCTTTTCCATGCCCAGACGCAGGATTTTTTCGTCATCCCATTCCAGAGTGATGAGCTGGCCCAGGTACCAGACCCGCGTGCCAGGGCGCCAAGGCCCGGCGCTTCCGGCCTGGTTTTTGGCCGCATGTTTTTCCAGCCAGCCCAGGTGGCGTTCCGCGAATTGCCTGCCCCCCTCGGGCGTGCCGCCCGGGGGAATGGTCACACGCACGGTGTTGTCAGGTTTTAACCGCAACAGGTAGCGCCGAGCCCTGGAATTAAAAATCAAATGCAACGGCAGGGACCTGCCGCCCGTCTCCAGGCAGTTCATTTTCGAGAGGTCCGATTTCTCGGGAAC
>DAIDJC010000071.1 GCA_027451565.1 Limisphaerales bacterium
AACCCACGCTCCTTGCTGGATCAAAAACAGCGCCAAAAGAAATCAATTACAAAGGAATCAGAATCGTAAGAATTTGGTCAACAAGATTCCCAAAAACTGTATTTATCGGAAAACTTTTGAATTTATGCACATTTTTCATCTCCGCTAATCTCGAAATCCTATTTAAATATTCCAAATCACAACTCCTTTTGCTTACAAACCCGCCCTACTTGCCATTGACAGGCTGGCTCTTCAATCTGATTCGCAATCAGACATTTGGGGTGATTTTATTTGATATCATGCCGGAGCAGGCTGAATTGCTGAATTTTATCAAACCCGACGGTTTCCTGGCAAAAACTTGGCGAAGTATAAATCATTTGTGGTACCAGCGCGCGGCGTATTCCATTGTGCTGAGCAGGGACATGCTGACAGGGGCGCTGAAAAATGCAAATTTGCTTGGAACAAAGAAGGAGGAATCCGCAAGAAATAAAACACACATCATTCACGTCTGGGCGGATGACCGGTTGATTTCACCAATGCCAAAAACGGAATCCAAGGAAGCCGCCAGGCTTGGCTTCCAAAACCTTTTTGTCGTTCAATATTCCGGAAATCATGGAAGATTTCACGATATTGAAACATTGCTGGATATTGCGCGGCTTTTTAATAAAGACGATGGGTTTGTTTTTCAATTCATTGGGGACGGGCAAAAAAAACAATTGGTGATGGACCTGATGAGCAAAAATCCGGGGGTTCCGGTTTTTGCCTCGGGATACGTTGAAAAGAAAATGCTTCCCGATTCACTTGCCATGGCGGATATTGGGGTTGTGGCCCAAATGCCAGGACAGGAAAATGTGTGCTTCCCATCGAAATTGCTCGGAATAATGGCATCGGGACGACCTGTTTTGGCGATATGCCCGCCAGGATGCGAAATGGCGCGGATGATTATTGATAACGATATGGGTTTTGTTGTTGATAATCGCGATGTTGAAGGCGGTCGTTCAGTGCTTTTGAAGGCGAAAACCAATCAAGGCAAATTAAACCAGATGGGCGCAAATGCCTTTAATTTGTTGCGGGATAAATTCACCCTTTCAAAAGCCGCGCAACAATACTTAAAAATAATCAATTCCTTTATAATTGAAAACCGCTGATAGTCTTTCTAAATCGAGTTGATTCCTCCAATTTTCAATCTGAGACTGCGTCACATCCTATTCTTGTTTTATGGAAACTGCCATCATCTTTGGGGGATCAGGCTATATCGGATCAAATCTTGCCAGGCGCCTATCCTCTGAAAATCGCTTCAAGAATTTAATTCTAGCCGATGTGGCGAAGCCGAAAAGCCCGCTTCCTGCAAATGCCTGTTTTAAGCAATGCGATGTCCGAAATCCAATCTTTGAACAATTGGGCGACATTCATCCAGACTGGATTTTTAATTTTGCGGCGGTTCATCGCGAGCCTGGCCACAAGGGCTCGGAATACTTTGACACCAATATATCCGGGGCAAGAAACGTCTGCCAGTATGCTGAAACAGTCAAATGCCAAAATATTCTTTTTACAAGCAGCATTTCCGTTTATGGGCCAACTGTGGAGGCCACAACCGAAAACTCGCCAAAATATCCCAAAACCCCCTATGGAATCAGCAAATTGTGCGCTGAATTGATCCATGAATGCTGGTATCGTTCCGGGAATGGCCGGAAGCTGGTCATTTGCAGGCCTGGCGTCGTATATGGCCCGGGGGATCCTGGAAATATTCTCAGGATGATAAAAGCAGTCCAAAAGGGTTATTTTTTCTTTCCAGGAACAACACAAATACGCAAAAGCTACGCCTACATTGAAGGCCTTATTGATAGTTTTGTTTTTGCCATTTCTTATTCGGATTCATTTTTTCTATATAATTATGTCGAGAAAGAAACGGAAACAATTGGCGGGCTGATTCAAATTGTCAAACAAGAGCTTTCCTCCTCTTCTCCAGTGATTTCAATTCCTTTATGGATGCTTCTGCCTCTTGCCCATGGAATTCAATTTTTGACAAATGGAAAAAGCCCAATCCACCCAGAAAGGGTTAAAAAAGCCGCTTTTCCCACCCACATCGTCCCTTTCAATCTTGAAAAAGTGGGTTTCAGTTTTAAATATGATTTTCGATCTTCGCTTAAAGATTGGATTTCTTCAGCTCCAGAAGATTTTTTTAAAGGGCGGAATTCCCTCAAAACGAATTAATTACCCCCTTCATCCGTTTTAATGGAATTCCGATTTAACACAGCTTTTGGCAGTCTGCCCGGAGCGACGACACACAACCTGCCGGCTGGAGTGGTCTTTGCTCCAAACCCCTTTTGTGCCACTGACCCCTTGATGGAAAACATGAAGCCCAATTATGGATCTCGCGGGAAAACCAATGCGCTTTGCCGCCGCCACAAGGTTTCCATCAAACCAGGTCAGGCTCAGTGTTTCAAATCCCCGCCGTTTTGCGCCGCGCCACATAAAGGCTTTTCAGCTCCCCTTCCTTCTGCTGCGCTACGGAAGCCGGCTGCCAGACTTGAAACGTGGGGCTTAAAATCTTGCGAGACACCGAATTTTGTATAAAACGAATGCTTGATCTTTCTGGAAATTCCGTACCATCTAAGGGAGCCATGCCTCTGAAGTCCATGAACCCAATCATGTCCAGGCCCTGGCAGGAATCCTTTGCTGGCTTGGTGGCTTTGCTGGCCTGCTGGCTGTTATTCTTCCGCGAAATCAGCGGAGAATGGAAGGTGAACGCCCAATACAGCTATGGCTATGTGGTGCCTTTGCTCGGGGCGGTTTTGTTTTTCCGTCGCTGGCCGGACCGACCTCCAGCCGAACCTGCCAGCCCGGCCTGGCTTCCTTGGCTGGTGGCTGGGCTGGTGTTTTTGGAACTGCCTTTCATTCTGGTGTTTGAAGCCAATCCCGAGTGGCGCATGCTTTATTGGGCCAATGGCTTGCAAATGCTTGCCCTAACGTGCTCCTTGCTTTTTTTCCTGGGAGGCAGGCGCTGGGTGCGGCACTTTGCCCCGCCACTGGCTTTCATGCTTATTGCAGTCCCCTGGCCCATGGTGCAGGAGCAATGGGCCATCCAGGGGCTAATGCGCTTCGTGGCCTCCCTGACGGTGGTGGTGGTGGGAATCCTCGGGATACCAGGCATCCAACACGGCAATCTCATTGAAGTGGGCACCGGCATTGTGGGCATTGATGAGGCTTGCAGCGGAGTGCGATCCCTGCAATCCGCCCTGATGTTGTCGCTGTTCCTCGGGGAAATGCACCGGATGTCTCATGCCCGCCGGTTGGTGTTGCTCGCCAGTTCCCTGGTGCTTGTGCTCGTGGCCAATGTCACGCGGACCAGCATCCTTGTCTGGACCGCTGCGAACCATGGCCTGAAGGCCATGGAATCCGTGCATGACACCGTGGGTTTGGTGGTGATGTTCATTGTGCTGCCTTGCCTGATTGGATTGGCCTACCTCATCAAGCCGCGGTTCGGACCTCCCGTGCCGCCAGAAACCCACTCCCCCATTCTATTGCGCAAAATCCCCGCCGTCGCCGGGTTTGCAACACTTGCTTGGCTCGCGCTTTGCATGGGGTTGACTGAAGCTTGGTATCGCTCCCATGAATCGCATCTGGTGCCGAACACTCCATGGACACTGAAATGGCCAGACCAGGATGCCGGGTTTCATAAAAGTGAAATATCCCAAACTTCCCTTGCCATTCTCCGCTGCACGGACAGCCAGGCGGCGTCGTGGTTGGATGACAACGGCAATGACTGGAGCGCATTTCTGCTGAAGTGGGCTCCGGGCCGAAATTCCGAGCAGCTCGCCAAAGGGCATCGCCCGGATATTTGTTTTCCTGCGGCGGGATCCCAACTGGTGGAGGACTACGGCTTGGTCCAACTCCAGCCCAACGGTGTAAAAATGGTTTTCCACAATCAAATGTTTTCCAACAGCGCGGGGTACATGTACGTCTTTTATTGCCTGTGGTCCGACCGGGTGTCGCCCCACGAGGAAAATAATATGGACAAGGAAGTTGAATCGCAGGCCGGGCGGATCAGGGCGGTTTTGGATGGAAAACGCAACCTGGGCCAGCAGGTGCTGGAAATTGTCATTCGCGGGCCGGACACGGACGAGGCGGCCTTGAAACTTCTTAAGGCCCAATTACCGGACTTGGTGCGGCACGGTTGAAAGTTCCGGATGCCTTTGGTTCCGGTCGGATTCAGTGGGAAGGATTCAATCCTGAGGAATGTGACAAAACCAGCAGCGTGGCGGCGAAAAGGAGCGCCCCCATGAAGACGCAAACGGGCAGTGTGAGAACCCACGCCAGGAGAAGGTTCCTCAAGGTCTTCATTTGGAGTCCGGACCTGTTGGCTACCATGGCCCCGGCCACACCGCTGGATAATACGTGGGTGGTGCTTACGGGCAAACCATAACGGTCTGCCAAGCCTATTGTGGCCATGGTGACAAACTCTGCCGAGGCTCCTTGCGCGCAGGTCAGGTGCGCCTTCCCAATTTTCTCGCCCACAGTAACGACTATCCGTTTCCAACCCACCATCGTCCCAACGCCCATTGCCAGAGCAACCGCGGTTTTGACCCAAATGGGTATAAACTGGATTACTTGGTTCAATGCCGAGCGATATTGGAGCAGGATCGAGGCTTTGGATGAATCGAGGGATGGATCCCGGGCAAGTTTGCCAAGAGTTTCCGAAACCAGATATATCGAAGAGTGCAAATCATCCCGTTGTTGGGAGTCCAGCCCAGCCAAGGATGTCCGGCCCTTGATTGTGAGCAGGATTTCATTGTTTTCAAAGGCCAGGGCGCCAAACAGGGATGGAGTGCACGAAGCCCGTGGTTTCAGGTATCGTTCCAGCACGGCCCCGGCCTGAATGGAATTGGTCGGCACCGCCTGTAATTGACGGGAGAAAACTTGGGATGCGGATTGGGACAAGGCTGTAATTTGGGACAGCGATTCAGGGCTGGTGGATAAATCCACGGCGTATAAGCCAGGGGCCATCGCCAAGAGCACGAGCATTAAGAGTCCCATTCCTTTTTGTCCGTCATTGGAGCCGTGGGCATAACTCACCCCGGTGCAGGTGAGGCACAGGCTGGCGCGCACCCACAAGGGAGGAGTTTTTCCTGGCTCCATCGGCTGGTTCAGGGCTGTGTTCCTTCCAAAAATCCGAAAAACTCCCATCAATGCGGCAGTCCCCACAAATCCAACCAAGGGCGACACCAAAAGAGCCATGCCCACATCCTCCGCCTTGGACCAATTCAAGCCGCCCGCAAAACTGCCGGTGTGCAGATAGGAATTCATCAAGCCCACCCCCAGGATGGACCCAATGAGGGAGTGAGAACTCGATGCGGGCAGGCCCAGATACCATGTTCCCAGGTTCCATAGCAGAGCGGAGACGAGCAGGGAAAAGATCATCGCAAATCCTATGGCTGAAATGACATGGGTGATCAGGTCCGAAGGCAGCAAACTCAGCACACCAAAGGCCACCGCACCGCTGGAATTCAACACGCCCAAAAAATTCCAGATGCCAGACCAGATCACCGCAGCCCAGGGCGGCAGGCTTTTGGTGTAAATCACGGTGGCCACCGCATTGGCGGTGTCGTGGAAACCATTCACAAATTCAAATCCAAGCGCCAAAATCAATGCCCCAAGCAGGATCATCAGGTGTAGAGGGTCGGCGACACCCATGCATTGTGCCATGCTCAACATTAAAATGGATGCAACCCAAGGGGGCCATTTTAGATTTGTTACAATTCGGTAACAATGCAGTTCGGATGCGGCCAGCGCGATGCGGCGCTGCATGAATGGTGTCTCGGCCTGGAATTGCCCTAAAGAGTCCCGGAAGAGGGGCTAAAACGTGGTCAGGGGTTGGGACGCCCCCCGAATTTCAAGCGAACTGTATTTTGAATGAAACCCAGAAAACCTCGCTTGGCCTTGACCGGGTTCAGTTCAATGCGTTCGCATTTGTTGTGGCAAAGGGTGCAGAGAAAGAGTGGGAGACCACCCTGGCGGCGCATCATGCGCACACAACCGCTGCACATGACCTCTCCACAAGTCGTGCATCGGAAGGTGGCCATGAGATCCTCGTGTCGCGGACATGCCAGAATTCCGTTCTCAAATTTCACCGGAGGCTTGATGACCGGAGCAGGGCTTTCCATGCGGGGAATGGCAATGGTCACTCCTGTGGATTCCACCAGCATTTCCACATTGCCCAATCGGACGGTCTGACCCTCTTCCAGCCAGGCTTGGGTGACGGGTTGGTCATTGATGAATGAACCATTGGTGGAATCCAAATCATGCAAAACCACGCCTTCGCTGGATAAAATAAATTCACAATGCGAGGTGGAAACGGTGGGGTGTAAAATGGTGAAGTCGTTTCCCGGGTCCCGCCCCACTCGGTTGGCGCCCATGCGCAATTCCATGGCGCGCAAATCAATTTCCTTGGTTTGAATCAAAAGCCTTGCCATGGTTGCACCCTTGAGCGTTAAGTACAAGCCATTCTAGCCCAAAAACTTTGGGTTTGTCCACGGGAAAATTTAAGCCAAGATCAGACAATTTATAGCCAAATTGTAATCCGGGCCATCAAGACGATCTGAATGGGGCAGGGCCCAATTATCATGTTTGGCCGCGCCCAGTCAGGTTTCTTTGGCAAAAAACATGATCTTGAACCAGTTTACCTCCAATCAAATGCTCCTGAATAATGCGCTCCAAAACCTCAGGAGTGCAGGAGTGGTACCAGGTTCCTTCTGGATAAACCACCGCGACGGGTCCTTGCTGGCATACCCGCAGGCAATTGGCCTTGGTGCGGTTTACCAGGGCGCGAGGCCCGCAGAGGTTTAATTCATTCAAACGTCGCTTTAGGTATTCCCATGCCGCCAAGGAAGCCGCGCGGTCGCAACACTTGGGATCCGAGGCGTCAGCGCAGAGGAAAATATGGCGCTGGTAATGTTCCAGCCCAAGTTTTTCCACGGACGGGCGCAGGACTTCATCCGGAAGCGGCATGACAGGCGCGGGTGTTTAGCGCGGTTGCACGTCCGGGACGGCCCGGCCACGGGCTTGGGGAAAGGAAATCTTGGAACGCAATAGGAGGGTGCCCAAGCAGAGGTCGGCGATGGGCAGCACCACGTTGAAATTTTTGTGCAGATACCGGTGGTGCAGCAAATGATGGCCATTGAGCCGGTAAAAAACCCAGGATTTCTCCACCCGTCGCGCCTTGGGCAGGTGCATGCACCAATGCATGTATTCATAAGCCCCGTAGTAAACGCAAAAGGCAATGAAAGTTCCCACCGCAGCATCCCAGCGGCCAAAAGGAAGAAGAGCCAGCGATACGGGAACCATGCCAATCAGCACCAACGCCGGTCCGTTCCACCACGCCATGGGAATGGTTTTTTTGTCCCGGTCATGAATCAGGTGGTAGGTATGGTCCGCCTTGAAAATGTGATGATGCACCAGGGCATGGGCTTCGAAAGGGTAACGAAACTTGCCCAAGGGCTTGTGCATGACGTAACGGTGGAGCGCCCACTCAAAAAACGAGGCAAAAAACACCCCGCCCGCAAAACCGCAGGTTATCCAAAGCAAAATGTTTTCAATCACTGGCATATTCAAACATGGCACCCGGATGACAGGACCCGGGTGCGAAAATCTTTTTTAAGATGCGCGCAAAGAATGATCAAAACGCATGACAAAGGATAGTCTTAATTTTGCTCTGCGTCATGAAATAGGAGCCGCCTTCCAGAAGTTGTGTCCGCCAGGGTCATCCCTGTAGGAGACGTGAAACCGAGGCTTGGATGGCTGGATCCATCTGGATCAACGGCGGCCAGGCTCTTTTGAATCCTTCCCCGGGCATTTTGCGGGTGGCGTCCAAGCCCATCTTGCCCCCCACACCCACCTCGTTGGTGGCATGGTCCAGCACGTCTGATGGCCCGCGCGTAAGAATGCTGTCGCGCATGGGATCCGTGTTGGCCGTTAGATGAAAAAGCACCTGGCTGGTGTCATGCACGTTCACATCCGCATCCACCACCACGATGTACTTGGAAAACATCATCTGCCCCATGCCCCAAAGGCCATGCATGATTTTATAGGCCTGCATGGGATAGGTTTTTTTGATGCTCACAAAGACCAGGTTGTGAAACACCCCTTCCGCAGGCAGGGCGATGTCCACGATCTCCGGAAAATTCATTTTGAAGACCGGCAGGAAAAGCCGGACGCTGGCCCCGCCCATGTAAAAATCCTCCATGGGCGGAATCCCCACGATGGTTGCAGGAAAAACAGCCTTTTTGCGATGGGTAATGGCCGTGACGTGAAAAACGGGGTAAAGCTCCGGCAACGTGTAATAACCGGTGTGATCGCCAAAAGGCCCTTCCTCGCGGAGGGGTTCGACCGGGTCTATGTAGCCCTCTATCACAAAGTCCGCATTGGCGGGCACTTCCAAATCGTTTGTTTCGCAGCGCACAAGTTCCACTGATTTTTTGCGCAGATAACCCGCCAGCAGGAATTCATCCAAACCATCGGGTAGCGGGGCGGTGGCTGCAAAAGGAAACATGGGATCGCCTCCCAGGAAAATACTCACGGGCATGCGCTCGCCCCTTTCATAATATCGGCGGCCATGGCGGGCGGCCACTTTTTGCAATTGCCAGTGCATCCCCGTGGACTGGGTATCATAAATCTGGATACGGTACATTCCCAGATTGCGCTCGCCGGTGTCTGGATCGCGGGTGACGACGCAAGGCAGGGTGATAAACCGCCCTCCATCCAGCGGCCAGCACTTGAGAATGGGCAGATTGGCGAGCGTGGGTGGATTGGGATTCGTCCCGGCCCGCCAATCGGGCGCAGACGGCCATCCGCTGGCTCGCGTTTCCGGTGCATTTAGCAGTTGAATGACTTCCTTGCAGGGACCGGTGGCCACCTTCTTGGGTTTGGCATGCCGCAAATCCAAAGCCAGCGACAGCAGTTTGATGGCTTCCTTGAACCCGGTGGGAGGCTTGGCCTTCATCAATGCCCCCAACTCCGCAGCCACTTCATCCACCGATCCAGCCCCCATGCTCATGGCCATGCGCCGGTGGGATCCCAAGGTGTTGATGGCCACTGGAAAGGGTGAAACCTGGCCATTCACCGTGGGTTTTTCAAACAAAAGGGCTTTGCCGCCGCCTGGAGATTTCATTTCACGATTGGCTATTTCCGTGATCTCCAATTCCGTGGCCACAGGCTGCGAAATTCTCTTCAGCTCACCTGCGCGATCCAGGGCTTCCACAAAATCTTGAAAGGATTCAAAGGCCATTCGTGAATATGCTACCAAAATGCCAGAGACTGGCAATGCGCGGGAAGTTTTTACAAAAACACCCGGCAACGCACATGGCTTTGCCGGGTGTTAAATCCAGACTAAAAAGGAGTGAATGACCTTATTTGGGCAGCAAGTCAGCCACCAGGGAGCGTTCCTCCTTTAATTCCGCCTCCGTGGCGGCGATTTTTGCGCGGCTGAAATCATTCAGCGGAACATTCTGAACAATTTCAAAATCGCCACCATTGCTGCGGATTGGATAGCTGAAGATAAGGCCTTTTTCGATGCCATAGCTGCCATCGGAAAGCACAGCCACGCTGAACCAGTCTCCGGGGGGGGTGGGGTGCGAAAGTTTATAGACCGTATCCACGGCTGCATTGGCAGCGCTGGCGGCGCTGCTCAGGCCGCGGGCCTTGATAATGGCGGCGCCGCGTTGCTGCACCGTGGTGATGAAATCCTTTTCCAGCCATTCCCGGTGACTGATGATTTCCGGCACGGGGCGTCCGTGAATGCGAGTGTTGTAAAAATCCGGGTACATGGTGGCGCTGTGGTTGCCCCAGATGGCCAGGTTGGTGACCGCCGTCACATCCACGCTGGCTTTCCTGGCCAACTGCGACTTTGCACGGTTTTCATCCAGCGCGGTCATCGCAAAAAAACGGTTTTTGGGAACGCCCGGGGCATTGTTGGCGGCTATGAGGGCATTGGTATTGCAGGGGTTGCCCACCACCAGCACCCGCACGTCGCTAGCCGCGTTTTTGGCAATGGCATTTCCCTGGCCGGTGAAAATTTTACCGTTGATTCCCAGGAGATCCTTGCGTTCCATGCCCTGTTTCCGAGGCACAGCCCCCACCAGCAGCGCCCAGTTGACCCCCTTGAATCCCTCGTTCAAATCCGACGTTGGCACAATGCCCTTCAGAAGCGGAAAGGCGCAGTCATCCAATTCCATGCACACGCCCCCGAGCGCAGCCATGGCCTTTTCATCCGGCACCTCTATCAGATGCAAAATCACCGGCTGGTCCGGTCCAAAAGCAGCGCCAGAGGCGATGCGAAACAACAGGGAATATCCGATCTGTCCGGCTGCGCCGGTGACGGCCACGCGAATGGGTGTTTTGTTCATAATTTTTAAATAGTCCTGATTATACAAATCCCCTTGAAACGGACGCAAGCACGGATAACCCCAAAACTTTGACGCATTGAAAAATGTTTATTGTTTGAAATTGACGGTGCCAATGCGGGCTAGTACATTTTCCGTCCCTTTGCGTTCCAGAGTAGCTCAATGGTAGAGCACGCGGCTGTTAACCGTGTGGTTGTAGGTTCGAGTCCTACCTCTGGAGCCAATTTGAAAATTCTAAATTTTCATCACCAACCCAGCGGCCACAAACAATTCGCGCTTTTATCGGATTCTGAAGTGAGGTTGCCTCGAATTGACGGACAGAGAATCGGGTGAAGATTGAAGGAAAAGACCCATGAAACAAACATCTGTCCGAGAGCGCCGGAAATTCGACGAAACCTTTAAACGCGAGGCGGTCCTGAACTGGCTGCAAAGCGGCAAGTCGCCCTGCCTACTGCCCAAGTGCCAGCACAACTGGTAAAACGCCTTCCGTTCCGGGTTCACCTCGGCGGCGATGATCTGCTGGTGTTCTTCAAGGGTGATGGCCCGTTTCTCTTTAAACTTCACCTCGGGCCATTGGCGTTTGGGTACCAGCGACCACGGGAGCCAGTTCATGTCCAAACAGAAGTTGTGCAACCGGCGCAGGAAAACATTCGTGGAAACGGTTCCGGCTTGCATCGTCTTCAAAAGGAGTTCGCCCGGGGTCTCGATGATGATGCGGGGGAGCAAGGGAGCCAGCTCCGGATTTTTGGCCACGATTCGCCAGCCCTGCTGGTTGGCGGCCAGCTTGGAGGCGATGAGCGAGTCGAGGGCGTGCTGCCAGGTGCGGGTGTTCATGCCGTTGTCGGTGCCGGCCAGATACGCCTTGGCGATGTGGAGATTGAGCACGGGCTGGCGTTCGGCTTGGTTCTTGGCGTCCACGATTTGCTGGGCATCGTCGCGGTTGGTGGTCTGGAGGCTGGTGCGTTTGCCGGGGGTTTTATCCACGCAATAGAAGATGCCGCCGCGGATGCCGCAGCAGGTGAGACGGAAACGTGTGGTCATGGTATTCATCGCAATTGCGAGAATAACCCAAGCCGTTTCCGGTGACTCAGCGAGTAGTGGGCGAGTAAAGCCCGGTTACGCTGAATAGTGACGGAGTAGCTGACTGGTGTCCGTAGTGGAACGCCCGCGTTCTTAGTCCATTGCTTCACACGCAGTTAAGACTGGAGGCGAGGGTCGGAATCGCACAGGGGTTGTGATTGATCCGAAACCCGCCTAAACCGTTCGGCAGCGGTAACTTCTCTAACTGCTGCACTGACAAAGAGTTTATCAAACTGGTGGGCTGGAATCAAGCGAACTTTGTCTAACTAACCCCAATAATTTCCTGCCAGATTGAACACCTTTGGTGCCCGTTTTGGTGCCCGTCTCCGATGTGTTGAATTGAACACACCGGCTGCCGGGAGAAGACGAAAATCCGCAGGAATAATTTTCGGATGGAAAAGCTTCGTCCCGGGCGTGTGATAATCTGGCGCATGTCGGGCATGGCCGTGGCGGAGTTTTCCCAGCCCCGATGAAAACCCGCTCATTTGCCCGCTCGCCAGAGCAATTGCACGGCGTAACCACGCGTGCCCATGTGGAGGCGTTCGGCGATTTGCCCCACGGTCAGGGTGGTTTGCGCCCGCAGTTGCTGCGCCAGACGCACTTTCACCGGATGCCCCTTGCGCTGCTTCGCCAAATCCGCCTCCGTCCAACGCGTCTTTTTCAAGCTGGTGGCAATGATTCGCTCTGCCTGCTCCACGGCGCTGGCGTGCCGTTCCTCGCCGTAATGTTCCGGCCCCAGGCGCTCCGCCATCTGCGCCAGAAGTTCATTCTTAAACGCCTCGTTGCCCAGACACCAGCCGCGCCGGATGTGCCGGTAATCGGCCCCGGCCTCGGCCGCCCGCCGCAGTTCCATCTGGGTCGCCAAATGCCGCCGCCCCGCCGCGCTGTCCTGGGGAATCCGATATTCGCCTAGCA
>DAIDJC010000072.1 GCA_027451565.1 Limisphaerales bacterium
GACCGCAAAAATGACCCCGCCGTTTCCAAGGCCTTTCAGAATCATGTTCTGGGTGGCATCGAGTGGGCCTTGGGAATCCAACCCTGACCCCACTGGCGATCCAGTCCCCGACCAGGTGTTTATGACCACCGGTCACATTGCCGGCCCCTTCCAAGTGGACCGCACCAGTGCGCGCGCTTGGATCGGGGCATGGAACGAATAGGACAAGGAGGGTTTGCTGGAGGGGCATAATCGGGTGGGAGGTAATTGCAGGAGTTCGGCACGGGAAAGACCGGGAAATCCCACTACGGGGAGCTGGTGGGGGAATCGGCCATCGCGAAAGCGGAGGGGATTGTGTGGGGGCGTGTTTTTCTGCGGAAAGTTTAACCTCTACCCACTACGAAGTGTGAGGGATCCTTTTTAGAATTAACGCATCCAATAACAATTTTCACAATAGGGATGGCGTGGGCTTTTATTGACGTGAGAACGATAGGTTGCCGCCGAGGCGCCTGTCCACACGGAGCGGATTCTGGATGCCATGTCAATTTGCCAATCACCAAGCTGTAGCAGGCCATAAGACCAAGGATGAAACATATTGCATGGCTGGGCTTCCAAATCGTAGCGGATGAGCAATTCTTTCCACGGGCGGTCGCATCCGTTGGAGGATGTGCGACGCGTGCCGGGAATGGTGAGCGGCCGGTTGCCAAGGTGATCGGGGATACGGATTTCTATGCCATATTCACCGGCCCGTTTCTGAGCCGCTACAAACAAGGAAGTAATTTCATTGAACCGCAGATCCATCCACGGAGAACCATCTGGTTCTTTAACCATGTTAAAGAGAATCAACCCCGAACCGTGCTCGGCGGCGAAATCCACCATTTTGGGTATTTCTTGGAGATTAAGTTCCTGTACAGTGCAGAGCAAAACCAATTGTTCCGGTGCTGACTGCACCAGCGAGCCAAGTTTTAGCAGTGTGGCCCGCTGTTGGCTAAAATCAGACCCTTTTCGGATTGCCTGTTGAAGGGGTGCAGTGGTTGCGTCCCAAGAAACGATCATGGCGAACCGCTCCCGGATCATGCGCTCGTAAATCCCGATTGGGCCCGAAAGATTAGTTATGATTTCCTTTTGCCCCGCAAATCCGAACTCGCCAAGACAATCCAAATATTGGTTCAACCCGGGAATGAGTGTGGATTCACCATAACCGTTAAGACGCAGACTGCGAACATGGGGAGCAAATTGCCGAATCAATTCACCAAACGCTGGCAGGGGCATGGTTTTTTCTGGAACGTAGCCATCGGTGCGACAGGAGCACATGATGCAGGCAAAATTGCAGCTTTGGGTGAGTTCTATTAGCAAGGTCTCAGGCCATAGCGGAGTGGCCGGTCGGGCGCGCTTTAGGAACTCCCGACTCCAGGAGATTTTTTCAGATGGATTCTGAATTTCAACCATGTTGATTAGAAACGGGAGCGTGCCGTCGAGGAAATCCAAGACTGTGGTGTTTGCCAGCCCAAGCAGGATTCCGTCAATGATGTCATCGTCGTCTACGCCAAGCCAGTTGCGAAAAGTTTCAGGCGATGCGGCGATGGGGCGGGATGCAGCGGCATATGACCAGCGAAGCTGATTACCAACCGCGGTTGCATAGCGGCGGTTCATAATGGGCAGCAATTCCCGCCAACTCACATACGCAGCGGGTGTGTCCGGGTGCTCACGAATACGTACGGAATCCGATGGGGAAAATGGAGCCCAAAGGGCGCTGGTTAGGTCAGCGGGCATGGCAAATCATTGAGCCGCAGCCGAGCCGGCAGTTTTTCATGGCGGGTGCTATGTTATGTCGGGCTTCCCAAAGCTGGCGAAGTGAGTGAGTCCGGACATTTCCGGCGACGGGAAGTCCAAGTTTCTCCATGTGAAAACAAAAACGAACCTGGCCGATGACATCAACCATCAGGTTATTGTCCAGTGAGGCACAGATACTTTCAGGCAATTCGACTGGGTTGTGGAAATAGAGGCGAATGTCCTCGAACTGGTTTGGCCTTTGATAAATGCGCTCGCCGGCGGCGAGCCGGTTTTTCAACAGGTCAATGCCCGTGTCAATTTTCGATTTGTCACGCGGCCAAAGTTCGGATCGCAGATACCAGTCTTGGGGAAGATGACGTACGAAATCCGGCTGAAGCGGTTGGTAAAGGGTGTTGTCGACGTCCAACGACCAAAGCCAGTCCGTCATGGCATCCATTTCGTGAAGGTTGTGGTCTCCCAAAATGGTGCTCGTCAAAACCGTAAAACCATTTTGTACGGCGTCGCGAGCCTTCAATAAATGGCGTAAGCCCCGCAAGGCGCGCTCCCAAGTGCCAGGAATTCCGCGAATGCGGTCGTGAATCTCAGGACGAAAACTATCGAAAGATACGACAGCGCAACGGATGCCGGAATTCACTATCCAGTTCGCATCGTCTTCCTTGATGAGTGTGCCATTGGTGCTTAGGGTGGCGAACACACCATGGTCTTTGCAATTTTGCGCCACCGCGCGCAGTGCTGACCGGTCAATAAACTGTTCACCGCCGGTGATGACCAAAGGGATACTGGAATCCCAATCGGCAATCTGTCGGACCACGGAGCAACGCTCCTCGTCTGTCAGCGAGTTGGGTGGATTTTTTAATTCGTAAATCGCACACTGAACACAGCGAAGGTTGCAGGACAGATTTACATCCAAAAAGATATGCGTCGGGTTCAGTCTGGCCATGGGTATGATCCTCCATCCTTGAAACCTTTGCGGTAGGCGATGCTGCGAACGGTGTCGATGACGAGAAAGCCTAAAATCGTCGTCCAACTGAGACCGGCGCGACGATATGGCTTAATAATC
Organism: Limisphaerales bacterium; assembly: GCA_027451565.1. Lineage (GTDB taxonomy): Bacteria > Verrucomicrobiota > Verrucomicrobiia > Limisphaerales > UBA11358 > UBA11358. The sequence continues at coordinate 2,834 of DAIDJC010000072.1, forward strand.
CACGGCAGATGACGTAGTTGAGGCATCTTTCGCAGCGCGGTTTCTGCGTCCGCCCCGTAAATTTTACGGGGGTCGCCTTCGTTTAGAAAAATATCAATCCACGACATAATTTATAGCGGCAGGTAACGGTCCACCACAAAACGGCCTCCCAGTCCGTAGCGGTAACAGGTTTTCCAAACATCGCGAAGTCCCGGACGAAATCGGTGATACACCAAGGCATCTGGGCATCGTTTTAAGACATAACCCGACTTAACCATGCGCAGAGATGCGGCAACATCTTCGCCTCCCGCAGAGGGAATGCGTCCGTCAAATCCGCCGCTATGCAGCAGCGCGTCTTTACGGACGGCGCAATTGGCGGTTACGAGATAGGGAATGTAATCCGGATTATTTCGGTCGTGAGGCAGGGGGTCTAAAAGTCGGTGAAAATCATAATACCTGCTAAAAATGTCTTTGCCTTCCGCCAGGGTCTGGCCACCAAGTCCGCCGACATCAGCGCCGGCAGATTCCATGGCCAAAATAAAGTATTCAACCCATCCAGGGGCTGGCCGACAGTCGTCATCAGTAAATAGGAGCAAGTCGCTGCGAGCCAGCAGCACGCCGGTATTGCGGGATTTACCTGGCCCTGAATTCTTTTCGTTGCGTTTGATACGCAATTTGAACGGCCATCCTGATTCCGAAATTTGGTCGGCGATTGGTTTGGCAGATGCGTCATCAATAACCAGCACCTCAAATTCACGGCAGGTTTGTCTGGCGAGAGACGTGAGCATTCCGCTCAACTCATCAGAGCGGTTATATGTAGGAACGATGACGGTGGCCTTTGGCATTTTTACCCCCAAAATACGTGTTGGGGGATGCGATGAATTCTTAATTAATTGCACTGAGGGTGCAACAATTTGTTGAGATGTGGTTGAGGACATTTGGCGGATTGGTCTGGAATTGACACCACTGAACATTTTGAAGTCCAAACCAAGCCTCCGTTAAAAAAGTGTCTTCACTGTAAAAAGTGGTTTTTTCCCAATCCTAAAACCCCATTCCATCGTATCCGTGTTAGCAACCCCGTCTAGGCGACTGGGTGTGCGTCATGGCATGGTGACGGGATGAAAAACATCCCCATTCGCAAGCGATTGACTCCCGCCCAGCGTGAAAGGATTCTTGCCGCCTACCGGCAATCTTCGCTGACCCAACCCAAGTTTGCCCGCTAATATAATATTGGCACATCCGCTCTGCGAACTTGGTTGCGCCAATCTGCATCCAAGCCTCCGTCCCGTGCCCCCGCCTTTTTGCCGATCCCCAAACTTCCGCCCCGGTTTATTGTGGCGTCGTCTTGGAACTGCAATTCAACCAGTCCAATGTCCGGTTTGCCAGCCCGGAGGACGTTGCTTTCGCCCTTTTCTTCTACGGACGCATCACCCAACGCGCATTCTTTGATCCGGCTTGTTGGAAAGCGTCAGGCGTTGATGATTGGCGCTTGGGAGCGGGTCCCATTCGCCATGCTCTTCCACATGCGGGCGGGAAGCAGCCCCAAGGCAATCAATCCACACTGGCTCAAGACAAAAGCCATCAGCCATTTGAAGGCGGCGTCGGTGAATCCGTAACTGTGCAAACCGATGCCAAGCATGTTGACGCCAAACCAGGACCAACTGGTGACGATGTTGCCGCCGATGGCGCACACCACCAGGCCGCGCTCACGGATCATTCCGCCCCAGCGCAAATGAAGAATCAGGGCATTCCAAAGCACGATGATCAAGGCTCCGTTTTCCTTGGGGTCCCAGCCCCAAAACCGGCCCCAGGATTGATCGGCCCATATTCCGCCCAGCACGGTGCCCACAAAACTGAAGAGGGTGGCAAAACAAACGATGCCATAAATCATGCGTGCGAGAGAGCGACTGGTGTCGGGATCCAGTGTGCGGGTGAACACGCCCCGAAAAATATAAATCACCGCCAGAAAACCTGCCACAAACGTGCTTGCATATCCCAGGGTGACCACCACCACGTGGGTGGCCAGCCAGAAATTGGTGTCCAGCACCGCTCTCATCATTTCCATCGTGTCCCCATCCAGGGCCAGATTCTGGGCTATAATCAGGGTGATAAACCCCATTCCGGAGGAAACCACCGCGCCGATGCCATTTTTATGCAAGGTTTCCAAAACCAACCCCAGCAGTACCGCGCCCCAGCCGATGAAAATGGCTGAGGAATAAAGGTTGGTCACAGGGGGCCGTCCTTGCAGGACAATGCGATAGACCAAGCCCGTGCTATGAATGAAAAGCCCCAGCATGATGAGCCAGACCGCGGTCCGCCGCAGCGTGGCGGAAAGATTGAACCATGAAAGCACCGCCAGGAGGCCGGCGAGGACGTAGATGACCATGGCATTATAAAATGGCTGCATCTGGTTGAAAAACACCTCCGCGCGGAGCCGCGCTGATCGGGCGCCCAGAATGGGCACATCCGCAGATGCCTCATCCGCCAGCGCCGCATTAAAGGCTGCCGCGTCATGTTTCTGCAACGCATCCGACATCGCGGCAAATTGCAGCAGGCTGGGCGGCACACTGCCGGTTTTTGCCGCCTGGAGCAGCACCGTGCTGGACCGCTGCCATTTTCCCCCGTCCGCATCCGGAGGAATGATGAGAGGCGGCTCCAATTGATCCATGTAGTCAAATCTTTGAAGATTGGCAAGAAACCCGTTGAAAACATCCCGGTCGTAGGGTTTGCCCGCCTGCTCGGCGCGCACTGCTTCCACGCCGGACGGAATGGATTGCAGGTATTGCTCCAATTCACTTTTCCAATCGCCTGTCTGCGGCGGCAAAAGTGTGGCCTTCATTTGCGCGTACAGTTCCAATCGCTGATGCACCTTGATGGCCGCGTGTTGGTAGGCGCTCCTGTCGGTTGCGGCCACATTGGTCTGGATTTTTTGGTATTCCGCGTCAAAAACCTCCATTTGCGGCTGGATTTCATTCCATGAATAGTGGCGCCCGTCCTGTTGTGCCGCCAGGTCACGGGTGGGCAGTTTGAGAAAAGTGATCAAATCAGGATTATCCACACGGAACACCGGCCAGGCATCGGCTGTGGCCGGGTTCATCATCACATTCGCCAGCCATTCAGAGGCGGAAATGATGGCGGGATGCTGGTTCCATTCCTTCCATGGCTCCAGGTCCAGGGTTTGTTTTTCGGCAATTTGCAAAAGGGTGTTGCGCGCCAATGAATCAATGGGCTTCATCCGTCCATTGAAGACCACCGGCAATTGGCCAAACTTGGAAAAGGCGTAATCATGATCCACCGGCGGTTGAATCTGGGTCAGGAACCAGATGGCCATCACGGCCATGGCCATGGGAGGGATCCATTTTTGAATTAAAGGCTTCATGAAACTTTCCGCCGGCTTAAAAACCCGGCCAGGTGATAGGTGAACTGCACCAGCAAACCCATCGCCACCATCCCACACCCCACATAAGGAGTGAGCCAACTTGGATTATGAACCACCTGCAACACGGATGATGGGGTTTCCCCGGCCTGCACAGCCATGTCGCCAGCGGTCATCTGGTATTGGTAAAAAGTCAAACCATCCTCCCTCAGCGGCGCATTCATGTAAATCTCCACGGGACGATCCTCGCCGGTGACCGGGTTCTGCAGTCGGACCCGGCTTCGAAAATCCTTGGGTATGTCTGTGCCCGTGTAAACCGTGTGGGTGGCTTTCAACAGGGTGATGGAAAAGGGCAGCATGTAGCGCACGGGCCTTAATTCAAATCGGTACCGCTGGCCATTCACCGTGATTTCCTGGGGCTTGAGGAGGTCGGCCATGATGGGCCCGGCCATCTGCGGTCCCAACTGGCGTGCGTAATCCTGACGCAATTCATCCGCCATGCCGGCATCCCCGCTCCACCCGGAAACCACCCATGTTCCCAGTGTCCCGGCCGGCCCATCCATTTCCATCACCAGCGTGGGCACGTTTTTGTCGTCCATGGTTTTCACCTCGGGTTCCGGGCCAAAATCAAAGTCCAGCGCCACGCCATTGGTGGCCAGAGGCGGGCCATTCTGCATCATCGGCGCGCGAAAACTGGCACTGGAATTTTTCCAGTATTTCAGGATATGAATGGAAAATGGAAGCTGGTTCTGGGGCACATCCGCATCCGGGCGGAGCAATTTTTGCGGAATGGTCACCACCTTCTCGGTCCGGTTTTCCAGAGGCAGGGTGAAGGCCAGCTCGTAATCCCGGGAACTTTCCGAGTACGAAGCTGTCTGCCCCTCCGTCAGGCGGACCTGGGATTCGCGCGCCAGCATGTCCGTGGCCAATTGCCCCACCAGAAGCAGAATGATGCCGGCATGCGCCAACTGAATCCCCATTTTTTTTGCCGATAATTGAAACCGATAAAAATGCGCCGCCACCAGGTTCACCAGTAAAAGGGTTCCAATCAAATACCCTCCAGGGAGCACCAGGGGGATGCGGTGCCCGAGCAAATCCAGGNCCACAATAAGCCACTGCCGAAAATAACGCGCTTGGGCGTTGTAAAGTCCCTCATCCACCTGCGCCAGGGTGCCTATGAAAACAAGGATGATGGCGAAAGCCAGAAGCGTCACCGTAAGACGCAGGGAGGTGAAGAAACGGATGGCTGGTTTAATGGCCATTGGTATAACGGGCTGAGGAAACGAACTTGAGGAATTCATCCCGATGGGCTGCAACCAGATTGGTGTCGCCCATCAGTTTGTAGAACCATGTTTGCCCTAAAAGCGGCAAGACCACTCCCACCATGGCCGTCGGTTGACCCGTGCCAGCACTCTTGCCGGTCAAATCCACACATTTTGCCATTCCCTGCGGGAGGGTCAGGTCCTGCACGAAAGAGGCAAGACCGTCTTCGTCAGGCACCGGTGGAAGGCTCAACTGATGACGCCAGCGGTTGACATTGGCCAGCAATCCGCCCCCGTCACCAGCCAATTGTCCCACGTTCACTTCTGCCTGGGCCTGATCGGATTGAATCTTGTATTGCGCAAGCAGAAAGGGCGATCCTGCCAGCGGTTGCCAACCTGGAGGCACATCCCATATCCCGGCTGTCGCCCCCGCCGCATCCCCGCCAGAAGAGAGGCCAGGAGATTCACTCATGGGTGCCATGGTCGAAGACGGCGAATCCTCCCATCGAACCGATTTCAAGAACGCCAGGAAATTTTCCTTTTGGCCGGACACGAACCCGTCTTCGCCGGTCATTTTAAAAAACCAGCTCATGTTTCCACGGTTTACCATCGCCACGAGGTTTCGTTGAATATATTTGCCATTCAAGACAGGCTGCGTGCTGGCCAGTTCAAACAGCAATCCCGAGCCGTTTCCCACCATGACGGGGGTGGAATCCGCCCGATTGGTGGGAGGCAATTGAAGCTGTCCGCGCCACATGTTGACCAGGGCCGTTTGATCCTCTCCCGATGGAAGGGGTATGACGCCCACTTCGGCTGAAGGACCCGCCTGGTTGGTGATCAAAAAACTCGCCACCCGCATTTCACTGGGGGGAATTTGGCCCCAGCCCGGTGGCAGCGAGAAATCCATCTGCGGCAGGGTCGCATCAGCCGCACCGCTGATTCCAGGCAGGGCCGCAGGCATGGCGGGCGAACCGGACCCGGCGTCCACGTTGGAAGAAGACTGGTCAGAAGACGCAGATGCTGGAACATCCACCACTTTGTAAACCTTGACCCCATCCTGATCGCATCCCGCCATAAACAAGCCCAAGCAGAGGATTGCCACACACGATCCTGTGCGAAGCGGGGTTGAAAACTGCAAAAACCATTTCACGCCAGACATTCTAGCCATTTTCAAACATCCAGCAAGCCAGAGTATTAAGGCTGTGGGTTGAAAGATTTTTGAAAGTTTGTTTCCATCACAAAAATACGGCGCAACACCATTCGCTCCCCAATTTGCCTGACTTTCCTCTCTTCAACGGGAAGATCGAGGCAAAATCACGGATTTGCTGATCAGTGAAGCTGGAATCAAGGAAATGACGCCTGCCAGTCCGCGTGGTATGAAATTCGCTCCCACCTTGCAGATTGAGAGAGTTTACAAAAAAGAAAAATAATAGTTGACTATTTAGTAAAACAAATTAGAGTGGATTCGTTAACCGGTATTTCCGGTTAATGGAAACAATCAATGTGATGACTTATGGGGCGGACCAGTGATGCAAAAGAGCGGTTGATGGATTCAGTACTGGAGTTGATCTGGACTGGGTCCTACGGGACGACCACCATTGACCAAATCTGCGAGAAGGCAGGAGTCAAGAAGGGGAGTTTTTATTATTTCTTTGAGTCCAAATCGCATTTGGCGGCAGCGGCCTTTGATGAATCCTGGAAAGTCAACCGTGTAAAGCTGGATGGCATTTTTTCAGCCACTTTGCCTCCACTCGACCGCTTGCGCAGGTATTGCGATTATGCCTATCAATTTCAAAGCGAAATAAGGCAAAGATACGGCAAAGTTTTGGGATGTCCGCAGGTTTCCCTCGGATGCGAAGTTTGCACGCAGGAAGATGTTCTCCAACAAAAAATAAAACAGATATTGGAGCAAAAACGCAAATACATTGAATCCGCCGTCCGAGATGCTCATGCGGCTGGAGACATAGACGCACCCGATGCTGAGGCCAAGTCCAAGATGATCATGGCCTATTATGAGGGAGTCCTTACCCAGGCAAGAATCCAGAACGATGTGGAAGTGCTCCGGGACGCGTATCTGGGAGTGTTTGCCATTCTAGGGGTAAGAGTATGCTCCATTGCCACCGCACCTGCGGCTAAGGTCCAGCAATTGGCGTAAGCGCCTCGGTTTTTTTTTGGTCAATTAGTTTACCATACAGACAACTATACATTTAACAGAAATTTTAATAAATCATGAAACAATCGCGAAACAGGCAATCGTTCAGGTTTTTGAAATCCAGGACAACCCATTCAATTTTACCAGGCGCCGTCCATTTGAGGGTGGCCAAATGGATCGAAACGGCCCGGAAAGGACTTGCCGATGAATGGCAGCCCCGCTTCAGCTTGTCCGATCCTTCGTTGAATTTGGCGTTGGGGGAGGCGGAAGCCTTGGCCTGGCAGACGGCGTTTCCCCATCTGGTCTTTCCAGAATTGGCCCGCGAAAAAATCAACAAAGCCATTGCATGGCAGAGGCGCCAGGAAGAAGTCCACGCCTCCTCTGCGGTGGCATTCACAGCGTGAACCCTGAATTAAAACCTATGAAAAGCAAAAATACTTTGATCTCCCCAAAAGGGATCCGTGGAATGACTCTTACGGTGGCGGGCGGCCTGCTAGCCGTTCTGGCATCCGGATGCAACAGCAAGACCGAACAACCTTCGGCACCGCCGCCGCCACAGGTGACGGTTGCCCCGGTTCAGGAGCGCGAAATCGTGGAGTGGAGTGAGTTCACCGGGCATACTGCGCCAGTGGATTCCGTGGAGGTCCGCCCGCGTGTCTCCGGATACATCTCAAAGGTCTGCTTCCAGGCGGGCCAGATGGTGAAAGAGGGGGATGTGCTGTTCAAGGTTGACCCGCGCTGGATGCAGGCGGTTTTTGACCAGCGCCAGGCACAGTACGACGAGGCTAAAAGCCAGGCTGAGCACATTGACCTGCTTTTGAAAAACAATGCCATTTCCAGTGAGGAGGCTGAATCACGCAAGGCGCGGTTTGAGGAGGCCAAGGCGGAACTGGATTCCGCCAGGCTGGACCTGCAATACACCGATGTGCGCTCCCCCATCAACGGACGGGTGAGCAGGGCCTTGCTCACGGAGGGCAATTACGTGAGCGGCAATGCCGGCTCCGCATCCCTGTTGACCACGGTGGTGTCAGTCAATCCCATCTACGTCTATGTGGATATGGATGAAGCGTCCTTCCTCCAGTTCAACGCGCTGCAAAGGGAGAACCAACTGGAAACCAACAGTCTCGGCTTTGTGCCAGTGGACCTTCAATTGGAGAACGAGACTGGGTTTGAGTATCACGGGCGAATTGAGTCCTTTGACAACCAGTTGAACCCGGAGACGGGAAGCATTCTGATGCGGGCCGAGTTTCAGAACGGCGATGGCAGTATCGTGCCCGGCCTCTTTGCGCGCATTCGCGTGCCGTTGACCCGGCGCAAACCTGAATTACTGATTGAGGATCAGGCCATCGGCACCGACCAGGCGGATAAATTCGTTCTTTCGCTGTCCTCCAGCAACACGCTTCAATATCAGCCGGTTGTTCTGGGTCCCCTGGTGGATGGATTGCGAGTGATCCGGTCCGGTCTGGTTTCAGGGCAGAAGATAGTCGTGAATGGTTTGGCGCGGGTGCGTCCCGGCATGCCGGTGGATGCGCAGGATGAAAAACCCTCATCCCCCACGGAAACCGCGCTGCGCTGACCCAGCAACCCCAATCCGGACCAAACCAGCACATGAACTTTTCTGCCTACTTCATCAAGCGGCCCATTTTTGCCGCAGTGCTTTCCATCACAATCCTCGTCATGGGATTGTTGAGCATGTTTAAACTGCCCATTTCGGAATACCCCGAAGTGGTGCCGCCCACCATAGTGGTGCGCGCGGAATACCCGGGCGCCACGCCCAAGATCATTGCCGAGACGGTGGCATCACCGCTCGAACAGGCCATCAACGGGGTTGAAGGCTCTCTTTACACCTTTTCGCAGGCCACTTCGGATGGAGTGCTCACCATCACGGTGACCTTTGCCCTGGGCACGGACCCGGACAAGGCTCAGGTGCAGGTGCAAAACAGGGTCTCGCAAGCCCTTCCCAAATTACCCGAGGAGGTGCGGGACCTGGGCGTCACCACCACCAAACAATCCCCGGACCTCACCATGGTGGTTCACCTTTTCTCCCCGGACGGACGCTATGACGCTGTTTACATCCGAAATTACGCCACGCTTCAAGTCAAGGATGTCCTGGCCAGGATACCCGGGGCGGGAGACGTGGAGGTGTTTGGGTCTGGAGATTACGCCATGCGCATCTGGCTTAACCCGGACAAATTGGCCGCCCGAAACCTCACCGCCAGCGATGTTGTGAATGCCATCCGCGAGCAAAATGTGCAGGTTGCCGGCGGCTTGATCGGGGAGGAACCGGTCAAATCCCGGGTGGATTTCCAACTTCAGGTGAATGTCAAAGGCCGGCTGGCATCAGAGGAGGAGTTTGGAAACATCATCGTCAAAGTGGGTTCCAATGGGGAAAAAACCCTTCTCAAGGATGTGGCCCGGATTGAGTTGGGCGCCGGCAGCTATTCGCTCCGCTCCCTTTTGGACAACAAAACCGCCGTGGCCATCCCCATTTTCCAGACCCCTGGCGCGAACGCCCTGCAATTATCCCGCGACGTCCGTGACACCATGGAACAACTTAAGAAAAACTTTCCACAGGGAATTGATTATTCCGTGGTCTATGATCCCACCATTTTTGTGAGACACTCCAT
>DAIDJC010000073.1 GCA_027451565.1 Limisphaerales bacterium
CGGGAACTCTGGGGACCTGTCATTCGGGATGTCCCCGAAAGCGTCTCCATTCAAACCAAGGTTTATGCGGCGGATTGTCAGCCCAATCCGCCGTTCTCGGATCTGCTGGGCAAGGCATCTCCTCACCGGGAAATTGCAGAATACCAAATCACAGGCCAGACCACCGGACGACTTTTTCTGCCTGCATCCGAAGTGGATTATACCGCGTGGACCATGCAACGCAGTCATGCCCTGGTTGGAAATGACGGCGGAGTGAGTTTGTTCTGTGGCGCCACAAAAAACCCCGGTTACCACGTATTTGGCGATGCGGTAAACGGTATCAACCTGTATGCCTGGCGCCGCCTTTCTTGGGACCCGGAAGAGAGCCTGAGCCAAATATGGCTGGACTGGGCCCGCAAAATATATGGCGACAAGGCGGCACCCGCGGTGGTTCGGGCCCTGCGCCGCTCGGAATATGTGATCCATCATCTTTTTTCCGCTCTGGGACTGGGCAATGACACCAACTCTGGTTTTGCCGGAAGCATCGCCCGTCGCGAGGTTTTGTTGAAATACACCAATCGGTATTTCCTGCCTGAAGGCCAGGCGGCTTTGGCTCCAACACTGGAAAACGTGGATCGCGTGATTAAGGAAAAGGAGGAATGTCTGCGTCAGATTCAAGCCATGAAACAGGATATTGAAAGCGTGGCAGGAGATTTGCAGCCCGCACAACTTGCCGAATTGCGGACGCGTGTCAATTGGCTGGAAGAATTCGGGCAGGTGGAACGCTATTTGGATGAAAGTCTTTGGCGCTATCGCTACCTGCGCGAACAGTCAAACCTCATGGAAACCGATGCCGACCAGATGGCCATGCTGGCTGCGGCTTATGACCAGGTGCGCCAACATTACGCCATGATGTTTAAAGTGGACCCGGGCCAGCGTTTTTCCTGCTATAGCGTTCCGCTCGGGGATTTGGAAATGAAACCCACACTGGGCAACCCACTGCCATTGATGAATGAGCTATACGCCAGTTCCCTGGGCTTGGTTCAAGGGGCTTTGGGTCCCCAAAGTGTGCCAACCCCCTGGCTTAGGGGGAAAGTTCATCCTCCGGCTGGTGTTTGGGATGGAAACCTGAACGAGGGAGAATAAACCCTCGGAATAGGATAAATTCCCATTTTAAAGGTTTTGACACCATGAAAATGGCCGTTTCCAGATGGCCATTGATTTTAAGGCCTGCCAAAAATTCAAATCATTTTGCAAAAATGACAGCTTGAATGATTATGGCTCAGGATTATTCTAATAGCATTCAAGCCCCGATCTGTTGTATGCCGGCATGCGCGGCAGCGCGCCCGGCTCGGGGCTGGATTAAGCAGAATAAGTACGACCCTAAAACCGCAACCCAAGTCATACCCCGCCATGAAAACCTCGTTTGCCAAAATCTATATTACCGCCGTGCTCCTTGCAGGATTTCTTCCCGGGGCAATAGGACAGTTGCAATGGAGTTCCTTTAACAAGAACGGGGGCTTGGTCACCAATGATGTGGCGACCGGCGGTGATTCAACCTACGGGGGCAGCGTGAGCTTCATTATTCCGCCGACCACTGAGTTGATTTTCATGACAAAAACATTCCAGCCCACCAATATTGGAGTTGCCGGGTCGTCCACGAAGGTCAATTTCAACATGACATCCACAGGTGGTTTAAGCCCGGGAAACACGGGTCGCGTAATGGGAATGGGCCTGTTCAATGACCCTGGGACCCCTACGAATGCGCTGGATGACGCGGGATACTGGACGGACTTAAACACCGGGAATTCACCGCCATCGTTCGAGATGTTTTACCGACCAAGCACCGTCACCACCTTTTTCCAATATGACAGCGCGCATAAACTGGGCAGCGGCAAGATCAGCCTTGGCACACCCTCCAATAACGTTCCGTATGGGATGCAGTTTCAATTAAACAACCCATCCGGGACTGGCATCAGCATGGGCACAAGCTCCAGCACCTACGCGGCATCCGGGGCGGCCATCACCAATGGCAATAATTCGGTGGATGTGCAAAGCTACTCCTCCGCAACCACATTTGTGACGCTGCCCACGACCAATTTCAATGAGTTGGCCTTCATGTACGACAACTTGTCCGGAATTGCCGTAACCGTGACATTGAACAGCATCACGTTTGTTCCTGCCAACCCGATTATTCAGACCCAGCCAGTGGGTTACAGTGGCAGCCCAGGCGACACCACTCCTGCCAGTTCATTCTCAGTTGCCTTGAATGCAAACAGTGGAACGCCAATTGGTTATCAATGGTATGAAGCCACGGCCACCGTGACCAATGCCCTGGTGGATGGGACGACCGTCAATGGCAGTGTGATCACCGGTTCCACCTCCAATATCCTTTCCTTTGCCAATGCCCAGCCCGCGGACTCGGGAACCTATTTTGTGGTGGTGACAAATGCCTATGGCTCCGCGACAAGCGCCACGGCCTTTTTAAATATTTTTGCCACGGCCACTGCGCCCACGATTTATAGCATCGCACCCCGCACAGCCACCATCGTGTCGGGGCAGGGCACTAATGTGACGGTGACAGCCGCCGGGGCGCCAAGCCCGGTTTATTATTGGTACGATGCCGGGTCCAACCTGCTTCAATCCGGCGCATCGCCGACACTTTCCCTGAACAATGTGCAACAGGGCGGCGCAGGGGTTTACACAGTGGTGGCGAGCAATTACTTGGGCGCGGTGGAGACTAATTTTGACATCACGGTGATTGTCACGCCTGTCATTTCCAGCCAGCCGACCAATCTATTGTTGAATGCGGGTGAATCCGCCACATTTTTAGTGACCGCCAGCGGCGTGCCAGCGCCAACCTACCAGTGGTATAAAAACAACCAACTCATACCTGGCGCCACCAACACTAATTATACCATTGCAAGCGTGGGGTTAGGCGATATTGGCACCTACGATGTGGTGGTGAGCAACTCGGCGGGAGCCACCACCAGCAGCGGCGCATTTCTGGCGCTTTATTCCTCGATGACCGCAGCGCCAATATCGCCCTTGAACAACGCCTCATCGGTATGTGACGATACTTTACTGACACTGGTCTTCAACCAGCCGGTGCAGGTGGGCAACACAGGCACCATACGAATTTACAATTCCGCCAATCCTTCCACCCCTGTGGACAGCCTTGACCTGAGCGGCGGCAACCTTCAATCCAGGACCGTAGGCGGTATTTCATTGAATAGTTATGACATCCTGGTGAATAGCAATACAGCCACCATCTATCCGCACGCTGGGGTGCTCAGTCTGGGCCAGACCTATTATGTGGCAGTGGATCCGGGGGTGTTTGTGGATACCAACGGGGCCTATTTTGCCGGGGTCACCAATTCAACGACGTGGCAATTCACCACCCGGTCCGCCGGTCCATCCGTGGCCACCAATCTTGTCGTGGCAGCGGATGGCAGCGGGGATTTCTGCACCGTGCAGGGGGCGATTGATTTTGTCCCTGCGGCCAATACAACGCCCACGGTGATTCATGTGCAAAACGGCATTTACACGGAGATCAACCGCGTAAATTCCAAGAACAACATCACCTTCATTGGCCAGGACCGGGCCCAGACCATCATTAATTATCCAAACAACAACAACATCAACCCCAGCACCACCACGCGTCCGATGTTTGGGGTGATGAGCGCCAACGATATTGCGCTGGAAAACCTGACGCTTACCAACAGCACGCCACACGGGGGGTCCCAGGCCGAGGCGCTGCTGTTGAATTATGCCAAACGGTTCATGCTGTTGAATGCCAACCTGTGCAGTTATCAGGACACCCTGCTGGTGAACCAGAGCGGGGACCAGGCGTACATCCAGGATTCCCATATCCAGGGTGATACCGATTACATTTGGGGCAGTGGAACGTTGTTTGCCACGAACGATGAGTTGATGGCCATGTCCACGCAAAGCTACCTGACCCAGGCGCGGACCTTGCAATACACCAATGGCTTTGCCTTTGTGGATTGCCTGATTGACCGAGCCAACTCATCGGTGAGCAATGGAACGCTGGGACGTGATGCCGGGGCCAGCGGCAGCACGGCGAATTATCCCTATGGGCAGGCTGCTTACGTGGATTGCACGATGGATACCAACCTGATTATTCCAGCGGGCTGGGCCTTGGGTAGCGGCACCACCCAGGGTGCAGACACGGCTAGCCTGCGTTTTTGGGAGTATGGAAGCGTGGATCTCAATGGAAACCCTGTAAACACATCTTCTCGTGTGGCTTGGTCCACTCAAATCTCCGCCAGTATTGCCACCAACCTGGTAGGTAATGCAACCAATTGGCTCTACGGATGGCAGCCCGAACTGGCACCATTGATCCTCACCAATCCAGTTGGATTGAGTGTTGCCGGAGGAGCATCAGCCACTTTATCCGTGGCAGCCTCAGCCATTGGCGCCACCACTTTCCAATGGTATCAAAATGGTTCCCCGCTTTCTGGTGCCACTAACAGCACATTGTTTTTTGCCCAGGCTTATGCGGGTCAGGCAGGCACCTATTTTGTGCAAGTGTCCAACCTGGCAGGCGTTGCCACGAGCAGTTCCGCAACGTTAAACGTAGGCAGCACGGCGCCAGTGTTCACCCCCGTGGCAGACCTGCATGTCAATGCCGGTGTCACCTTGAATGTCACCAATCAGGTCATTGACCCGGATGTTCCGCCCAAAACATTGAGCTTCGCTCTGGTCAGCGGTCCTGTTGGAGCGACATTGAATCCTGCCACTGGTGTGTTTGTCTGGCGCGCCTCAGTTTCAACTTCAGGTTCCACCAATCCAGTGGTTATCACTGTCTCGGATAATGGAAGCCCAAGCCTGACAGCCACCCAGACATTTAATGTGATTGTAAACCCGGCGGTGGCACCCACCGCCAGACCCGCCTATGCTCTGGGTGTCTTTTCAATGAACATCTATGGTGAAGCCGGTCCGGATTACATCATTCAAAGCTCCACCAACTTGATCAATTGGAGGGGGATTTCCACCAATCTTTCTCCTGTATTACCATTTGTTTTTACAGACTCTTCAAGTTCGGGGGTGCCGGTTCAATTTTACAGGGTCATTCTTGGCCCTTAACGCCGGCATGGCAGGGGGGAAGCCCGCAACCAGTTTTATCTGGTTGCGGGTTTTCATTTTGGAACGGATGTTTTTGAAAAAATGCGTCCATGAGTTTGCCACAGGCGTATTCTTTCATGCATGGGTGCAACAAAAAGGTTTGCTTGTGGTGTTGTGGTGGGGGCGCTGCTGGTGGTTGCTGCGGGTTGTTCCAGCAGCCCGCGCGGCGAATCCCCTGCCGCCTTTCAAGACGAGGGTTTGGAAGCTACAAGCGCGGCAAAAGTGGCGGATGCCGGTTCCACCAACTTGAATCAGTTTGAGGTTTTTAACGGCGATTTTTCCCGCAAAAACATTTTAGAGAATACCTCCAAAGTCTATGCCAAGGACGTATGGTTTCAGGACTCTTTCAAGGTCATTCACGGAGAATCCGGGTTTGAATCCTATTTATTAAGGGAGGCTGATGCGGTGGGACAGTTTAAAATGGAGTGGCAGGATGTGGCTCAGGATCAGGGGAATTATTATTTCAGATGGCGCATGACCTTGAAATTGAAGCATGACAAGAAAAGCACCCCGCCCACGGTGTGTGATGGCATGAGCATGGTGCGGTTTGGAGCCGATGGAAAAGTGCTATTCGAGCATGATTACTACGATGGCGCCCAATTGTTATATGAAAAAGTACCTGTTTTGGGGGCGGAAATTCGATGGGTCAAAAGCAGGTTATAGGGGGTGGGTCCGTTGAGGAAAAATAGCAACATTGAATCCGTCAAAACCAGGTTGAATTTGGATGAGATGTTGATGGGAGAAGGCTATTCATGAAACCGCAGAAATTTGAGGAATGGCCCTTTTCTGAATTACAAGGTGGATAGGTCCATTCAAAAAAGGCCGGGCTTAATCTTGTAAATTATCAATGGATTCCTGGACGTGTTTCATTTTGGCCTGCCAATCCACCAACCGCTGTTGGTGTTCCTGAAGGACCTGAGGCGGGACCTTTTGGACAAAACCCGGGTTTTCTAGTTTTTGCTTCACCTTGAGAATTTCCGCCTCAATTTTGCCCAATTCCAACTGTAGCCGGGCTTTTTCCGCCGCTTTGTCTATATGTCCCTCAAGAGGCAGAAAAAGTTCACCCCAGTTGGTTTTGACCGATGGGGTACCCTTGGGTGGGGTAAAATCGGGCTGGACAGGCAGGGATTCCGCATTCAGCAGGAGGCGGATGACCTCATGGTCGTGCTCATTCAGAGCCATGACTGGTTTAAAGACATACTTGACCTTTTTGCCAGACGGTATGTTGCCGATGCGTCGCAAATTACGGCCCTGAGTGATAAGCTGGTACTTTGAGGAAGTGAGATCAAAGGCAGTTTGGGAAAGGCCGAACTGCTCCATTTCATCCTCATTCAAGGGAAGGGGCCATGGGGCTGACATGATGGAGGCACCGCCCTGGTTGGATGGCATGTCTGCGGAATAACCCATGCCGTGCCAAAGCTCTTCGGTTATGAAGGGTAAAAAAGGATGAAACAGCCTCAGAACATGGGAAAGAATGAAATCCATGACGGCGCATGAATTGGCCTTGCGATCGGCATCGTTGCCGTTCAGCACGGCCTTGCAAGCTTCAAGATACCAATCACAGTATTCACTCCAAAAAAAGCGGTACAAAGCCGCGGCAGCCTCACTAAACTGGTACTCGTTGAGGGCCAAAGTTACGCTGCGAATGGCCGTGTTCAAACTGGAAAGAATCCATCGGTCATCTGAGTTGAGCAGAGCAGGCTGGATTTCATCCTGAATGGCTCCGCCTTGCATTTGGCGAAACCGGCAGGCGTTCCAGAGTTTGTTGCAAAAATTGCGGCCCAGTTCGACGTCCTTCTCGTCAAACAGGACATCCTGGCCAAGGGGCGCGCTGCGCATGGTTCCAAACCGGAGGGCATCGGCCCCGTATTTTTCAATGAGCACAAGGGGGTCCGGCGAATTTCCCAAGGTTTTGGACATCTTCCGGCCTTGCTTGTCTCTTATGATGCCGGTGAAATAGACGTTCCGAAAAGGCATTGGATCGGGCAGGGACTGCTCCTTGCCGCCCATGAAGGCATAACCGGCCATGATCATCCGGGCCACCCAGAAAAAGAGAATGTCCGGACCTGTGACAAGATCCGTGGTTGGATAAAACTTCTGAAGCATGCCGGTTTTTGCGGGCCAACCCATGGTGGCAAATGGCCACAACCAGGAGCTGAACCATGTGTCTAGAACGTCAGGGTCCTGCTCAAAACCCAGCACGAGAGCCACCTTGCTGCAGGCTTCGCTATTGGTGGCCAGCTCCATTCGCATCTGGCCGTCCGGCTGGGGAATGGTTTTGATCACGGCCAGGTCGCCAGCATCATTGGCCTGCCGAATGGCTTCCGCAAGGCGCCCATCCACGGTTTGACCGGCAGGCAACATTTTCGACCAAATGGGAATGCGATGCCCCCACCAGAGCTGCCGGCTGATACACCAGTCCTGAATGTTGTTAAGCCAATGCTCGTAAACTTTGGCCCAACGGTCGGGGTGAAATCGCATCCGTCCTTCGGACACACAGAGCCGGGAGGCTTCCAAGGCGGGGTATTTGAGAAACCATTGCTCGCTGAGCCGGGGTTCGATTGGCACGTCCGCCCGCTGGCTGAATCCAACGTTGTGGTCGTAAGGTTTCTCCTCGGTGAGCGCTCCCATGCTGCGCAAGGCTTCCACCACCTCCTTGCGGGCGCGGAAACGATCCATGCCGGCCAGAGCTGATCCGGCGCTGGAATCCATGGTTCCATCCGCCCGGATGACCTCCAGAAACGGAAGACCATGGCGGCGGGCAATTTCAAAATCCGCCTTGTCATGGGCGGGAGTGACTTTCAGCACGCCTGTGCCAAAGGCAAAATCCACATGTTCATCACCAATGATAGGAATGGTTCTGGCCGTTTCCGGAATATCCGCTGGAAACGGGCGAAGGACGCATTTGCCGATAAGGTGCGCGTAACGGGTATCCTTTGGATTCACCGCCACGGCGGTATCTCCGGGAATGGTTTCCGGACGGGTTGTGGCAATGGTCAGCCAGGTGTCTTCCATCCCCAAAACGCGGACTTTGAAATGATAAAGAAAACCCTTTTGAGGTTTCATTTCCACTTCTTCGTCCGACAAGGCGGTCTGGGAAACCGGGCACCAATTCACCATTCGGCGCCCTTTGTAAATGAGGTCCTGCCGGTACAAGTCCACAAAGACGCGCTGGACACACCGGGAATATTCGGGGTCCATGGTGAAACGTTCGCGGG
The DNA here is from genome assembly GCA_027451565.1 of Limisphaerales bacterium. Lineage (GTDB taxonomy): Bacteria > Verrucomicrobiota > Verrucomicrobiia > Limisphaerales > UBA11358 > UBA11358. Next base: position 8,346 of record DAIDJC010000073.1, read on the forward strand.
ACCAGTCGCAGGAGCAACCCAGCTTTTTCAACTGATTTATGATGATGCTCCCGTGTTTTTCTTTCCAGGCCCAAACTTTTTCCAGGAAAGCCTCGCGGCCCAGGTCGTGACGGCTCTTTTTTTCCTCCTTTTTAAGCTGCCGCTCCACCATCATCTGGGTGGCAATGCCTGCATGATCGGTGCCTGGCAGCCACAGAACTTCATGCCCGGTCATCCGGGCCTTTCGGGAAAGAATATCCTGAATCGTGTTGTTGAGAACATGGCCCATGTGCAGCATGCCGGTGACATTGGGCGGTGGTATAACGATGGAGTAGGCTGGCTTGGCGGAGTTTTCATCAGCCTTGAAGAACTGGTTTTGCAGCCAAAATGCGTACCATTTTTCCTCCACCACCCCGGGATCGTATGCTTTGGAGATTTCCATTTATGAATTTGGATATTGCAGCATGATATGCGGCAAGGTCGTTTCAACGTGATTTGTCGTTTTCGTTGGGAAAGCCCCTTCTGGGGGGGCAGCGAAGACATGCTTCATGGGAGAATGGCGTGATTCCGGCACCCCTATTTTTTCCAAAGGGCAAATTCCAACGAGTCGAGCAAGGCTTGGAGCGAAGCCTCAATGATGTTTCCGCTCACACCCACGGTGCCCCAGGTCCGCTTGCCATCGGTGCATTCGATCAAAACCCGTGTCCTGGCCCCGGTTCCAGTGGCGCCATTGATGATTCGCACCTTGTAATCAGTCAATTCCACAGACTTGAGTTTCGGAAAAAACCGGACGAGCGCCTCGCGCAGGGCGCGATCCAGCGCATTCACCGGGCCATCGCCCTCAGCCACGGTATGGGCCTTGCGGTCACCCACGCGCACTCGAACGGTGGCTTCGCAAATGGATTCCATCTGATCGCGGCGCATGGAGACGTGATAGGTTTCCAGTTGAAAAAATGGATCAGGTTTGGGGGAAAGCGCCGAGCGAATGAGCAGGGACAGGGAGCCGGAAGCGGCTTCAAATTCATAGCCCTGGTTCTCGAGGTGTTTGACTCGCTCCAAGATGGCCTTGAGTTGGGGTGTTTCGTTGGTGAGGTTGAAACCCAGGTCTCGGGCTTTCATAACCACGTTGCTGCGCCCGGCCAAATCGCTGATCAGGACCGTGCGCACATTGCCCACCAACTCCGGCCTGATGTGCTCGTAGCTGGAGGCCAGCTTTTGAACTGCATTCACATGGGTTCCGCCCTTATGGGCAAAGGCAGCAGATCCCACCCAAGGCAAGCGCGGGTTGTGACGGATATTTGCAACATCATCAACGAAAAGGGAGAGATCCCTCAGTTTGGCCAGCGAACGGGCCGGAACACAGGTTTTTCCCAGCTTGAAATGGACCAAGGGGATGACGCTGGTAAGATTGCAATTTCCAGTCCGTTCCCCATATCCATTGATGGTTCCCTGCGCATGCATCGCCCCGGCATCCAAGGCGGCAAGCGCGTTAGCCACTCCCAAGCCGCTGTCATCGTGGGAATGAATTCCAACGCGGCAGTTGAGGCGGCCCACCGCAGCGCGCGTGATGTCGCTGATTTCTGTGGGAAGGCATCCTCCGTTGGTGTCGCACAACACCACAAGATCCGCCCCGGCTTTTTCCGCCGCCTGCCAGGTGGCCAGTGCGTAATCCGAATTCAATTTGTATCCATCAAATGCGTGTTCGGCATCGTATATCACCATCTTGCCATGGTCTTTGAGATATTTGACAGTGTCACCGATCATGGCGAGGTTTTCATCCGGTGTGCAGCGCAACACTTCCTTGACGTGAAGCATCGAGCTTTTACCGTAAATTGTCACCACCGGTGTGCCCGCTTCGATGAGCAACCTCACCTGGTCATCCTCCTCCACAGTCACATTTTTTTTTCGTGTGGACCCAAATGCGGCCAGTTTGGCGTTTTTAAACTTAATTTTTCTGGCTTTCTCAAAAAATTCAATGTCCTTGGGATTGCTCCCCGGCCATCCACCCTCAATGTAATGCACCCCAAAAAGGTCCAGTTTGGCGGCAATTCGCAACTTGTCTGCCACCGAAAAATGGATGCCTTCGCCCTGCGATCCATCACGCAGGGTGGTGTCATAGATTTCAATTTGAGGTTTCATAGTGCGGCACAGGACGCGAGCGGTCACCATGACAGATTTTTCGTTTTGTGCAAACTCCAAAATCAGATTCAGAGCCCTTAAAAAACCCTGAAAACGAGCGATGCATTTTTGGTGGAAACAGCGGCTTTGGAGGGTTTTTACACCATTTTAAGGGTCAAAATGCAATGGATTCCGCTGTTGTCATGAGCGTTTTTGGAAATGGAATTTCCCCGGGGTTTGCCATGGAATCGGTGGAATCGCCGAAAGAAAGGCCGTAAACTTGATGCTTTTGAAGAGCCCATCAAAAAAAACCTTAAAAATATGGGGAATTGGGCTTGCTTCCCGGAAAAAACCAATCAATTCTTGAGGCTTATGGCAAAATCACTAACAAAATCACAAATCATCAGTGCCGTGGCTGAAACCACTGGCTTAACCAAAAAGCAAGTCGCTGCCACCTTGGAAGCGACTGTTCACCTGGCTTATAAGAATGCCAAAAACAGCTTCACCCTTCCGGGCTTGGGCAAGCTGGTTCTGGTAAATCGTAAAGCGCGCATGGGACGTAATCCTGCGACAGGTGAGGCCATCAAAATTGCAGCCAAGCGCGTGGTTAAATTCCGCGTGGCCAAGGCCGCCAAGGATGCCATTTTGGGAGCCAAGAAGTGACCTGATTGATTTTTGTGTGCGGCGAAGGGCTTTTGGCCCTTCGCCGTTTTTTATAATTTGTGCCGGCCCTAGTTTTGGGGCGAGCTTTTGCCTTGGGCGCCTGCCCGTTTTGATCCTGTTTGCCAAAACCCAGTATGCCGAATGAAAATCACCCGTCTTGAACCGTTGTTATTGAATGCCCCGGTAACACGTGGCGGCATTGCAGACAGCACCCATCGTTTGGCTTTTTGGGGAGCGCCCGGGGTGGCCATTCATACGGATGCGGGGTTGGTGGGATATGGATTTTCCGGCACGCACGCCCATCGCGCCACGGATGTGATGATTCTGGATGGAATGGTTAAGGCCTTTGGCCCGCTTTTGCTGGGGGAGGACCCTTTGGAGACGCTGGCGCTATGGGAAATGCTTCACAAGCATCCACCCATAACCTGGGTGGGGCGTGCCGGCATCACTCAGTTGGCCCTGGGAGCGATAGATATCGCACTGTGGGATTTAAAGGCAAAGAAGGCCGGGATGCCATTGTGGAAGCTGCTGGGCGGGAGCGCCAAAAAGCGGGTGGAGGCCTACAACACTGACGGCGGGTGGCTGAATTGGTCGCGAAAAACACTTGTTGCAGATTGCAAGCGCATGGTTGAAAAAGAGGGGTATGGAGCCTTGAAAATAAAGGTTGGCGGACCTGACCCCGAGGAGGATGTGGCCAGGCTGGCGGCCGTGCGCAAGGCCGTGGGGAGTAAAATCAGGATTATGACGGATGCCAACGGGCGTTGGACTCTGCCCCAAGCCATTCAAATGGTTTCTCAAATGAAGCCTTACAACGTGACCTGGATCGAAGAGCCAATTTATTTTGATGATGTTCTGGGTCACCAGAGGTTGGCTGCCTCCTCAGACATTCCCATAGCACTGGGTGAGCAGATCTACACTTTGCATCATTTTCGTGATTTCATCCATGCCGGGGCGGTGCACTATGTTCAACCGGACGTGACGCGGCTTGGTGGAATCACTGAATTTTGGCAGGTGGCCGATCTTGCTCATGC
>DAIDJC010000074.1 GCA_027451565.1 Limisphaerales bacterium
AAAAAATGAACCAGACGCGCTTTTTCAACTGGCAGAATCATGCCCTGTGGGTTAACCTCTTCTAGTTCAATGACCGCTAAAAGTCTTCCCAACGGTGAATTCCTGACCAAGGAACTCACGGTCGCCAATAAAGCAGGCATCCACGCCCGCCCGGCTGCGATGTTTGTCAAGGCCGCGAACCGCTTTGCCTGTGATATTTTTGTGGAAAAAGACGGCGAAAAAATTAATGGCAAAAGCATCATGGGTTTGATGATGCTGGCGGCAGGACCAGGAAGCAAAATCACCCTCCACGTCAAGGGCGCCGATGCCTCGCTGGCTATTGCCGAGCTGGAAGCCCTGGTCCATCGCAAATTCGACGAGGAATAGTCCCGCCGGCGCTCTGCGGCAGGTTGTTCCTCCAGCAAGATATTCTTGAGTTTTTCCCCTTGAACCGGGAACCTTCGTGGTCATGGCATCCGCAAACATTGATGTGGCTTATGTTGCCCAACTAGCCCGAATTCATCTTCAACCCGATGAAAAGCAAAAATTGGAATCGCAACTGGCGCAGATTTTGGAATATGTCGAGAAATTGGGCGCGCTCGACGTGTCGGGCATGGAACCCACGGCCCACGCCGTGCCACTGGTGAACGTCGCCCGACCGGATGATCTCCAGCCTTCATTGGCCCATGAAGATGCCTTGAGAAACGCACCGCGGCAGGCCGGCGGCCTCTTTATTGTGCCCAAAATCGTGGAATAAAATCCCAAGACCAGCCGCATCCCAGTCACATCCCAGCCGCACCCCTCCAACCATCCGTTTCAGACTCGTCACCATGTTGAACCAGCATACAATCTCAGATCTCACCCGGCGCCTCGCGCTGCGCGAAATTTCTGCCCGGGAAATCACCCAAAGCTGCCTGGACCGAATCCAGCAGGTGGATGGGCGGGTACGCGCCTACCTGAGCCATGACCCCGCTGATGCTCTTGCCCAAGCGGATGCTGCCGACCAAACCATCGCCAGGGAAGGTTGGAATGATGCCCGGCCCCTGATGGGCATTCCCGTGGCCATCAAAGACGTCCTGGCGGTCCGAAACCATCCGCTCAATTGCGCCTCCAAAATCCTGGGAAATTACATCTCGCCCTACGACGCCACCGCCATTGAGAAACTCCGTGCCGCAGGCGCCATCATCCACGGGCGCCTGAACATGGATGAATTTGCCATGGGCAGTTCCACGGAAAATTCGGCTTTTGGCGCCACGCGCAATCCGTGGGACCTTGCCCGGATTCCTGGCGGCTCATCGGGTGGCTCCGCCGCTGCGGTTGCGGCAGATGAATGTATTGCCAGCATCGGCACGGACACCGGCGGATCCATTCGGCAGCCAGCGGCCCTGTGTGGTTGCGTGGGATTAAAACCCACCTACGGACGCATCTCCCGTTTTGGCTTGGTGGCCTTTGCCAGTTCACTGGACCAAATCGGACCGCTTACCAAGGATGTCCGGGATGCCGCCCTCATGCTGAAGGTGCTCAGCGGAAAAGATCCTCGCGATTCCACGAGCCTTCCCGACCCGGTTCCAGACTACCCGGCCTCCCTGTCCGGGAACATCAAGGGATTGAAAGTGGGTCTCCCCCGTGAATACCTCGTGCCAGGCTTGGATTCCGAAGTCAAAAAATCCGTGGATGCGGCCGTTCAAAAACTGGTCAGCCTGGGGGCTGATGTGTGCGAAGTCTCCCTGCCCCACACGGATTACGCCGTGGCCACCTACTACATCATCGCCACTGCCGAGGCCTCCGCCAATCTGGCCCGTTTCGACGGCATCCGCTACGGCATGCGGGTGGATGGAAACGACCCGGCGGAACTCTACAGCCGCACCCGTGGCGCCGGTTTCGGCCCGGAGGTGAAACGCCGAATCATCCTGGGCACCTACGTGCTCAGCAGCGGTTATTATGATGCCTATTACCTGCGCGCCCAAAAGGTCCGCACTTTGATCCGCAACGATTTCCTGAATGCATTTGAAAAGGTGGATGTCTTGGTCACCCCCACCACGCCCACGGCGGCATTCAAGGTCGGGGAAAAAGCGGAGAACCCCCTGCAAATGTATTTGTCGGACATTTTCACCATTTCCTGCAACCTGGCCGGCATTTGCGGCATCAGCGTCCCCTGCGGGTTCACCTCGCCCGGCAACCTTCCGATAGGCCTTCAAATATTGGGGCCGCCGATGGGCGAATCCACCCTGCTCCGTGTTGCCCATGCTTATGAGCAAAGCACCGATTGGCACAAAGCCAAACCACCCCTCCAGTAACACGGCCGTTCATTTGCCGGTATCAGGCCGCATGGGGGCGGCCCCGGGAACGGGCACCAAACCAATTCCTGGCACCCATTTCCAACCTCCATCCCCCGTCACCCAACCCTGCCTGGCGCCCTCAAAAAATCCCCATCCCAATGAAACAACCAACTGTTCCCGGTAAAGGAAAAACGTCCCCCTCCAAGCCCTCAAGCCCGCGCAATCCAGAGCGAACCTCATCCCGCATCCTCAAAGCCGCCCTCACGGAATTTGCCGCCAAAGGCTTTGCCGGTGCGCGGGTGAATGCCATCGCCCGCCGCGCCAACATCAATAAGCGGATGCTTTACCACTATTACGGCGACAAAGCCGGCCTCTTCCGCGCAGCCTTGCTCAAAAAAATTGCCGAACGCCAGGAAATGGAGCAGGCATTGGTGACCGATCCCCCCGCTTATTTCCAACAACGCTTCACCTCTTCCTGCCGGGACTGGCAATGGGTAAGGATGCTCCAGTGGGAGGCGCTGAACTATCCCCAGGGAAAAATCCTTGAGCATTCCAGCCGCCTTGCCTCCAACCGAATGAGCATCAAAAAGCTTCGCGAGGGCCAGCAATGTGGAGCCTGGCCCGGCCAATTCGCCCCGGAACACCTGCTGCTGGCTGTCCATGGCCTGGTCTTTTTCCCGCTGGCTTTTCCTCAATTGACCCGAATGATCACCGGACGGGAAATCCACGACCCTGTGTTTCAAAAAAATCACCTCGCTTTTTTAAGGCAAATCTCACTCAAATTGTGCGCCCCAGACCCCGTAACGAATGCAAGGCCTCCCCGTGGAGGTCGAAAACCAGCCAGTTAATCGAATTAGAACTTGGTCACTCCCGCCCGGGTCTGTTTAAATCTTGAACCATGGAATATGAAGCCGTCATAGGACTGGAAACGCACGTGCAGCTCAAGACCCGCTCCAAAATGTGGTGCGGCTGCCCAAACCAATACGGAGCCCCTCCCAACACCCATGTCTGCCCGGTGTGCCTGGCGCTTCCAGGCGTTCTGCCCGTGGCCAACGAGGAGGCCCTGAGGCTCACCCTCCGCACAGGTCTGCTCCTGCAATGCGAAATACCGGCAAGGGCCAAATTCGACCGCAAAAATTATTTTTACCCGGACGCACCCAAAAACTACCAGCTCACACAGTATGACCAGCCTTCCACGCGCAACGGACACGTGGAATTTGAATTCAACGGCGCCTTGTCCCGCGTCCGCATTACCCGGGCGCACCTGGAGGAGGATGTGGGCAAAAGCACCCATTTTGAGCGTCACAGCGGGGTGGATTTCAACCGCGCCGGCGTTCCCCTCCTGGAAATCGTCACCGAACCAGACCTGACCAGCGCCGACCAGACCCACGCCTATCTCAATGCCCTCAAGGAAATCCTTCAATACGGCGGCATAAGCGATTGCGACATGGAAAAAGGCATGGTTCGTTGCGACGTGAACGTGAGCGTGCGCCCGTGCGGCACGCAGGCCTTGGGCGCCAAGATCGAAATCAAGAACATGAACAGTTTCTCCGGCGTCCGAAGGGCTTTGGAATACGAAATCCCCCGGCAAATCGCCGCCGTGCGCCGGGGCGAAAAGCTCGTGCAATCCACGCGCCGCTGGGATGACGTGGCTGGCGTGACCGAGGAAATGCGCAGCAAGGAGAACGCCCATGATTACCGTTACCTGCCCGAACCGGATCTCATGCCCTTTGAGCCGCCCCAAGACTGGTTGAACAATGAGCGCGCCAGCCTCATGGAACTGCCCCTCGCACGCAAACAGCGCCTCATGCGGGAATACCAACTCCCCGCAGGCGATGCCGAGGTCCTGAAAAACAACCGTGCTCTCGGGGATTATTTCGAGCCTATTGCGCGGCTGTCCAAAAACCCAAAACTGCTGGCCAACTGGATCATCAACAACCTCCAGGCCCGGCTCGTGGAAATAATGGAAAAGGAGAAGACCGAGCAAGCCTCAATGGGACTGGAGCCGGATGAAATGAAGTTCACCGGCCTGGCCGACTTGAAATTCCAGCCATCGGCTCTTTTGGAACTGGTGGAAATGGTCGCGCACGGCACCCTCAGCTCCGCATCCGGCCAGACTGTGCTGGCTGAGATGGTGGCAAGTGGAAAAGCGCCTTCTGCCATTGTCCAGTCCATGGGCCTCGCCCAAGTGAGCGATGCCGGCGCCATAGAAACCCTCTGCGACCAGGCCATTGCCCAAAACCCCAATCCTGTGGCCGATTACAAAGCCGGCAAGGAAGCCGCCTTGAATGCCTTGAAAGGCCACGTCATGAAATTATCCCGGGGAAAGGCCAACCCTGCCATGGTGGGGGAAATCCTTCAGCGTAAACTGAAAGGTTAGCCCGGACCAGGACCCGCCAGCGCCCAGAACAACCCAGGCGCCATGCGCCCGCATCTTTCAAATCAACTCCAGACCATGTTTTCCCAAAAAATACAATCTGTTCATTTTACAGGCATCGGTGGCACGGCAATGGCCAGCGCCGCTGCCGCCATGCTGGACCGTGGGTACCACGTCACAGGCTCGGACCACGGCATTTATGAACCCATGGCTTCATTCCTTGCCACAAAAAAAATCCCCGTCCTGAACGGATATGATGAACGGCACCTGCACCACCGCCCGGACCTTGTCATCATTGGCAACGCCATATCCCGTGGAAACCCGGAGGCGGAATATGTGCTGGAGCAAAAACTGCCCTACTGCTCGCTGCCGGAACTTTTGCGGGAGTTTTTCATCCGCGGCAAACGCTCCCTGGTGGTGTGCGGCACCCATGGCAAAACCACCACCACCTCCCTGCTCGCCTGGGTGTTTGAACACAACGGCCTCAATCCAAGCTATCTCATCGGCGGCATCCCCGGCAACTTCTCCCAGGGCGCCCGGTTCACGGACAGCGAATGGTTCATCATTGAAGGCGATGAATATGACACGGCTTTTTTTGACAAGCGCAGCAAATTCATCCATTACCAGCCTGAGTTGGCCCTTATCAACAACCTGGAATTTGACCACGCCGATATTTTTGAAAATCTGGAATCTGTCCGCAAGGCCTTCAGCCACCTGATCCGGCTGGTGCCCAGGAACGGTTTGTTGCTCGGCAATGGCGACGACCCCCGGTTGGCGCCCTTGCTGAATGTCAGCCATTGCCCGGTCAAACAATTTGGCCTGGGCGGGCACAATGCCATTCGCGCCTTCAACCTCCAATTGGGCCCCACGGCTTCCAGTTTTGAAACACCCAGCTTCCGTTTCCGCCTCGACATGGTCGGCGAACTCAACGTGCGCAATGCCCTGGGCGTGGTCGCCGCAGCCAGGCACTGCGGCCTCTCCAACCGCCAGATCCAGTCCGCTTTCGACTCCTTCAAGGGCATCCGGCGCAGAATGGAAATCAAGGGCATTGCAGGCGGTGTGACCGTGATAGATGATTTCGGACATCACCCCACGGCCATCCGCGAAACCCTCAAGGCCTTGCGCCTGCGGTATCCCACCGAAAAAATTCACGCCGTCTTTGAACCCCGCAGCAATTCCACCCGGCGCAAGGTGTTTCAGCAGGACCTCGCGGAATCTTTCTCCGATGCAGACAGCGTTGTGGTGGCCCAGGTGGCGCGTCTCGACCAACTGGCACCCGAGGAACGCCTGGACCCGGACCAGCTCATAGGCCAGATTCAAGCCAATGGAAAACCCGCACACCACCTGCCAGACGTGCAGGCAATCGTGAATCATCTGGCCAACCAAGCCGGAGGAGGCGATGTGGTGGTGACTTTCAGCAATGGCAGTTTTGATGCCATCCATTCCAAATTGCTCGCCAGGCTGAAATCCCGTTGAGAGCCTGTCTGCAAATTGGGAAGGATGCTGCGACTGGGGATTTTGGCCTTGGGCGAGGCGGAACCGTCGGTGCATCCCCGTAGCGGGCTGTAACGACGGCGACAACAAAGCCCAAGGGCAAAAGCGCCGCCGCCCGGAGGGTTTTCACGCCCAAACCGGCCTGCCGTTATTGCTCCTCGGTCGCAGACCCATGTGGGGTATGCTCCCCCGTTGCGCCTGGCCAGACCGGCTTGGGCACAAAAACAGAATCCTTACGAATTTTCAGACAGGCTCTGCGAAACCCCACTCCTTTTCAGCTTACCATTATCGCTGGCGCACGATTTGCTGTTGCATGCGTGTGGCCAGAAAATACAAAACATCCGCCGGCAAAAACAGCCACGGCGACACCGTTCACGGCAGGCATGGAGATGGAAAATCTTCAGGCTTGGCCATTCCTTACGCCGTCCGCAACAAAAAAATATCCATCCCGCGCCACAGACTGCCCATCAATTTCCACGAGGAAAAGCCCCTCCAGGTAAAAATGAGACACCCAAGCCCAAATCTGGACAACAATCTCCACTCGGAAATCCATCGGACCCGGCCCCATGAACCGCATGTAAAAGCCGGAAACCATAAACCCCAGCCCACTTGAACCTCTTCAACGCAATGGTATTGCAGGCATTTCAAATGGCAGAATCTTCTGTCCGGTGAATTGAATCTGGCGAAAACCGGCTTGATGGAAAAACACCGCCAATTCCAGCCGTGCCCGCTCGTTGGCGTCGTTGATGATACCGTTTTGACGCGCTGCCATCCGTAAATCCGCCACCGCAGTCTTCCGGGCGGTCTGTTCCAAATCCTTGTCAAACTCGCGGAACATGCCGGTGGTGTGATCTATCACACGGGTTTGCCGGTCGTCCAGATAGGCATCCGTGATTTGCGCATCGGGAAGGCGGATGGAAATGTTGTTGCCTGAAATGTGAACATCAGCCCCCGATAACTGCCTCAAATCTATTCCCGCCTTCACAACGCCGTGAGCCAGTAAAAGAACGCGGTTTTCCCCGTACCACCGCTGGTCCTCCAAGATCACAACCTTTTCCACCACGTACTTCACCGTCACAAGCTCGGACAGGGATTGGATTTGCTGCACCACGGTGACGGTGCTTTCTTCCCGTAACGGATCCTTGTGCCGACTTTCTGCCCAGCGCACTCCCAGCCGGATTCCGGCAAAAAAAAGTATCGCCATCACCACGGTGACTGCAACCTGTCGCATGCACCCATCGTAAGCCAATGCCGGCAAATGGCCAAGCCGGAAAGGATGGCTGGAAACGATGCAATGCGCAGCGGCCAGCCAAGCCCTGCGCCGGCGCTGGAGCACCGGAAACCCTTCCAAATCCATGCAATGTGATTTATGGAAAAAACCCGGATGCCCTTGAAACCTCCTGTTGATGAAGCAAAAGGTTTGCCTGAACAGTCCCTAACAGTCCCCGTTTCACACCGCAGCTTCCCTTGTCATTTTCAGAAAGACTTCTAAAATAGGCGCATGAAACGGTTTCATGGTCAGTATCCCACGCATCGGCTGCGCCGACTGCGCCAGCACCCGGGCCTTCGCAGCATGGTTTGCGAAAACCGCCTCTCCGTGCAACAACTTGTCCTGCCCCTGTTTGTTCGCTCCGGTCGCCATTTACGAAGGGAAGTCAAGTCCATGCCAGGCGTTTTTCAGCTTTCTCCGGATGAAATCCTCCTCACGGCCCGGCAAGCCCATTCGTTGGGCATTCCCGCCATCCTTCTGTTTGGTTTGCCTGATAAAAAGGATGCCAAGGCCAGCGGCGCGCATGCCCGCAACGGCATCGTCCAAAAAACTGTACGCCTGCTTAAAAAGGAAATTCCCGGGCTTCTGGTCATCACCGATGTCTGCCTCTGCGAGTACATGAGCCATGGCCACTGCGGCATCGTGCGGGATGGAAAAATCCTCAACGACCCCTCGGTGCATCTTCTGGCAGAAACGGCCTTGAGCCATGCCGAAGCCGGTGCGGACATCGTGGCGCCCAGCGATATGATGGACGGCCGGGTGCGAGCCATCCGGCAGGCCCTCGATCACAAGGGTTTCACCGATGTGCCCATCCTTTCCTACGCCGCCAAATTTGCCTCGGCCTATTATGGCCCATTCCGTGAGGCGGCGGAATCCACCCCGCAATTTGGCGACCGCCGTTCCTACCAGATGGACCCGGCCAATGTGCGTGAAGCTTTGCGGGAAGTATCCATGGATGTCCAGGAAGGGGCAGACATGGTGATGGTCAAGCCAGCCCTGGCCTACCTCGATGTGCTCCATCAGGTCAAATCCACCTTTGGTCTCCCAACAGCCGCCTATGCCGTCAGCGGTGAATACGCCATGATCAAGGCCGCCGCTGCCCGGGGCTGGATTGATGAACGGGCCGTCACTCTGGAAAGCCTCCTGGCCATGCGCCGGGCCGGCGCCGATTTTCTCATCACTTATTCCGCCATGGATGCCGCCGCCTGGATCAAAGGATGATCCCCGGAACGCGCATGGGACCGTCAACAAGCCAAGCCCGGGCGATGGCCGCATGGTAGCGGGTCCTGGCCGTGCAGTGGGTGCCCAAACGCAAAGCGGGTCGTCAAAACGGCCCACGCCGGATTATTCGGGCCAACCATGCGCAGGAAAATAGTTTCGCATCACCCACCGGCTTGGCTTAGGACTGGGATTCACAGTATTCCCTTAAATTCCATTAGCTTTCCCAGCCGCCAATGGATTGACCGGCAACCAAAACCTCCGCCATCTGGATTAGGATGAGCATCGCAAAAACCCAACCCCGGGTTGGGATTTTTTAAGAGACGAAACCCTGCATCCCGCCTAGGCGCCCGGCGGCGTGTTTTGCGATTTTTCATGCCATTGAATGGCTTCGCGCATCAATTCATTGATGTTGGATAAATTCAACTTTTCCTTGATGCGCGCGGTGTATCCCTGAACCGTCTTGAAGCCAATATTAAGGTGTTCGGCAATTTGTCGGGTGCTTTTTCCATGGCCCAGCAATTGAAAGACCTCCAGTTCACGGTCGCTGAGCTGTTCCATGGAACGCGTGGATTGGCCTCCTATGAGTTTCCTGGCCATGAAAGCCGCCACCCTGGGGCTGACAAACCATTCCCCCGATAAAACCACGCGAATGCCCTCCACCATTTTTTGGGTGGCCTCGCTTTTCATCACATACCCGCTGGCTCCAGCCCGAAGCGCCCTTTCAGCGTAGAGCATTTCATCGTGCATGGATAAAACCAGGACTGCCACCCCGGCGCAACCGGTTTTGATGTCCTTGATCAAATCCAAACCCGAGCCGCTGGCCAGGGATATATCCACGATGGCCACATCCGGTTGGTGTAACCGGATCAGGCTCAAAGCCTCGGGCCCGCTGCCCGTCTCCCCGCATACGGTCATGTCTGCCTGGTGGCGAATGAGGTTGGTAAGCCATTCGCGGACGAGTGGGTGATCATCCACCACCAGGATCTTTTTGATTGGGTTCATGGCTTCTGGCAACTCGCGTTTAGGGCTGGTTTAGCCGGCAACTCACCCTGGTTCCCGATTCAGGAAGGCGTTCCACCTTGAATTGGGCACCGATCATTCCCGCCCGGTACGCCATGATGCGCAGGCCCAGGCCCCCGGCGCTGGAGGGCTGCTCCGGCATCCCCGCGCCGTCGTCAGTGATCGTAAAGAGAATGGACCGGTCCTGCTTTTCAAGACTGATATTGATGAACCGGGCTCGTCCGTGGCGGATGGCATTCGAGACCGCTTCCTGGGCGATGCGGTAAAGATGGGTGCAACAGTCTGCATTCCCTGGAAACAAGGGCGTGGGGCATTCAAATTCACAATTCACCCCAAAACGCTCGCTGATGTTTCGGGCCAGTTCCTGAAGGCCGTCCATAAACCCATCCGCCTCCAGGCCCAGGGGTTGCAAACCTCGGGCCAGGTTGCGTGTCAGGGCAATGGACGCCTCCATCATTTCGACCAAGTGATGGGCGGCGGCAGATTCCGGCAGGGATTTCCCCTTCAATTTTTCATGCAACACCTGGCTGGCAAGGGCGGCGGCTGTGAGCCGCTGCCCCAGAACGTCATGCAAATCATGCCCGATCTTCCTCTGCGCCCTCTCGGTGATGTCCAACATCTCCCGCTCCAGCCGTGTCCTCTCCTCCATTTCCATTGCCAGCGCAACGGTTCGTTGACGGACCCTTTCCTCCAGTTCCCGCTGGAGTGTCCGCAGGCTCACCAGCACGGTGACCACCACCCCATACACCGCCAAGGCAATAAGTCCGTTCCATACCGGCACAAAAGTGCTGGTGTAATGCACCCCCGCCGCATAATCCCCCGCCAGCCAGGCCGCCACGCTCAACACGGATAGAATGATTCCTCCGCCCAGCCCCTTGTGCCAGGCCGCCAGGCTCACCGGCAGCAGGTAAAACGCGGAAAAAACCAGTGCATAACCGGTGGCGTAATCCACCAGCCCTATGATCAAAACCAGAGCAAGACTGATTGCCATGGCCCAACCTGGCGATGGCTTTTCAATCCAATCCACAAACCTGCTCATGGCTTTTCCTCAAAGCCCCAGTTTTTTAAATCGCCTCCCGACTTCCTTGAAATGAAAATCGAGCGAGCATATTTTTTCCAGTTCTCCCTGCTTGAAATGGACCGACACCTCGGGATCCGCCCTCAGGGCCTCCAAAAAATCCGCATCATCCCGCCCGGCATGCTTCACCTCCCAGGTCTTCATGGCGGCGCGTTGAACCAGCGCATAGGCGGCTTCGCGGGTCAAACCCTTGCGGATCAGCGCCAGCAGCGCCGTTTGGGAATTCCACATTCCAAGGGACAAGGCAAGGTTGCGCCGCATATTGGCCGGATAAACCACCAGCCCATCCATCATCCGCGTCATCAAGCCAAACATGTAATCCAGCAGGGTGCAGGAGTCGGGAAAAATAATCCGCTCAACGCTGGAATGGGAAATGTCCCTCTCATGCCAAAGGGCCACATTTTCCAATGCGGCCATTGCATTGCCACGCAGCACCCGGGCTAGACCGGTGACGCGTTCCCATGTGATGGGATTGCGTTTGTGGGGCATGGCGCTGGACCCTTTTTGACCCTTGGTGAATGGCTCCTCAGCCTCCAGCACCTCGGTGCGCTGGAGATGCCGGAATTCCACCGCCCACCGCTCCATGCTCGCACCGGCCAGCGCCAATACCGTTTGAAATTCCGCATGAATGTCCCGCTGAACCACCTGCGTGGCAATCACAGCCGGTTTTAAACCAAGCTTTTTACAGACATACGCCTCCACCCGCGATGGAAGATGTGCATTGGTCCCCACTGCCCCGGAAATTTTTCCCACTGAAACCACCTCCCGGACTCGCTCTATCCTTCCAAGGACACGCTTGAATTCATCGTGCATCAATGCCAGTTTCAGCCCAAACGTGGTGGGTTCCGCATGGATGCCATGGCTTCGGCCAATGCACGGTGTCCATTGATGTTCCCTGGCGCGCCGGGCTATGACTTTCAAAAGCTGACGGGCATCCTCCGCCAGCAAGTCCGCGCTCTGTCGCATCTGCACGGCATAACACGTGTCCCCCACGTCGCTGCTGGTCAATCCAAAGTGCAGCCACCGGCTGGCCGGATGGTTGATTTTTTCGGCCACCGCAGTGGTAAACCCAATCACATCATGGTTCAGTGTTTTTTCCAACTCGCGCTGCCGGACCACCAATCCATGCAAATCCTGCATCCATCCCAGGCATCCAGCCTTGATCCGGGAATAATCCCGCTTGGGCACCACCCCCTCGGCCACCAAGGCCTCCGACGCCAACATTTCAATTTCCAGCCAAATCCGAAGCTTGTTTTCATCGGTCCATATCGCCCGCATTTCCGGACGAGAATAACGAGATATCATACCCCAATTTAACCCTGAACCATCCTTTTAAAAAAGCTTAAATCAGATCC
>DAIDJC010000075.1:0-1900 GCA_027451565.1 Limisphaerales bacterium
GTTCATGGCGGAGTGTGTATCCGGCAAAAACTGCAAGCAGCGGCTCCATGTGGAGGTCTTCACACCACATCATGTATTCCATCAAACCGAAGCCGTCCGTGGACCAATACCCCCAAGGACTTTCGTGCCCTGGGCGATCCTCGGTCTTACCAATGGTATTCTTCCAGTTGAACCGGCTTTCAAAATGGTCGCCCTCCAGATAGTTCCCGCCAGGCAACCGCAAAAAGGCGGGTTTCATGGCCGCGAGCAGGTTCATGATGTCGGAACGATCCCCATTCGGCTGCTGGTCGTAGGTGGGTGGGAACAGGGATACCTGTTGAAACCAAATTATGCCCGGTGATGTGGTGGAAAGGGTGAGGCGATTATCCTTGGTCGCGGGTGCATTCTGGGTGACGAGCTGGGCGTGAAACTGGTTCCAACCAGTTGTCAACCCGGTGAAATCGGCCTGGGCAAACACAGTGGATCCATCTGCATTTTCCAATCGCACCACGAGCGGTCCTGAATAACCAGGGGCGCATTTGGCAAAAAACGAGAGGTTGTAAGTGGTCTGGGGCCGAACCGGAATGCCCCAATATCCGGTGTTGGCCATGCCCGCCGGGGTGGATGGGCTGGCCCCGGACGCATCCAGCCGCAGGCTCAGGTTCAATGCGGCGTTTAACCCGTTGGATACGTCCAGGCTCATTTTCCCCGATCCCACAACCTGCCATCCGGACGGTTGTTGCGGATCTGCTTTGAATGTCCGGTTCCTTATTAATTCCCCATAGAGGCCACCTTCATAGGAGTAATTGATTTCCTCCGTCATCAAGCCATAAAGCTGGGGGCTTACATGGGCTGTCACATGGTTTGCCTGGATGTGAAGCGTGGGTTCAGGCGTGACCGGCTGTGCTCCCGTGCGGCTTGTAAAAAGGCACAGGGTTAAAACCATGGAAAAAAGACCTGAAACCGGACTGGATGCCGGTATCTGGTTCATTCGGATTGATTTAATTAGGTTCATTAAATAATTAATGACTTCAAACCCTGGGAAAGTCCATCGCAATTTTTGACGATGTTTTGGCGATGCGGGGCCTCAGGCCTGGGTCTGGCATTTTAAGGCAGGTCCGGGGTCAAAACCTTCGCTTGCCAAGGCACGCCCAAACTGAATATCAAGGGCCATGGCCAAGCTAGAGCCCAATGCCGATTACCGCGGAAGGCTGGCGCCATCGCCCACGGGACTGTTCCATGCAGGGCATGCGCGCACCTTCATGACCGCCTTTGTCCGCGCCCGCGCGCATCGTGGAACCCTTGCGCTGCGGTGGGATGATTTGGACGGCCCGCGATGCCGCCCTGAATTTGTCCAGGCCGGGATCGAAGACCTTCACTGGCTGGGCATCAACTGGGATGAAGGGGATGACTGCGGCGGCCCATACAGCCCGTACCGGCAATCCAAGCGAATTCCACTTTATGCAGCGGCGCTGGAACAACTGCGCAAGGCGGGCCTGATTTATCCCTGCATTTGCACACGGAAAGACATTGCATCCGCCGTGGGCGCGCCTCATGTGGAAAATGAGGAGCCGATTTATCCGGGAACCTGCCGCAATCGGTCCATTTCCGTCCCAGATGCCGCCATGGTGACGTGGAGGTTCCGGGTTCAGGATGGCAGGCGGGTGATGTTTGAAGATGCGCGCATGGGCGAGCAATGTTTTGGGTGCGGACGTGATTTTGGCGATTTTGTGGTGTGGCGGTCGGGCAATGTGCCTTCCTACCAGCTTGCATGCGTGGTGGATGATGCCGCAATGCGAATTACAGAAGTGGTGCGCGGGGCGGATTTGCTGACCAGCACGGCGCGGCAGATTTTATTGCAGGAAGCGCTGGGGCTGGTTTCACCGCGTTATTTTCATTGTCCCTTGGTCTTGGATGTCAA
>DAIDJC010000075.1:1910-11950 GCA_027451565.1 Limisphaerales bacterium
AAAGCGGCATGACAGCCTGAGCATACAGGTCCTCCGCCAGAAGGGCCTGACACCGGAAGCCGTGGCAGGCTGGGGGCCAGTGACTGAAGGGAATGACCTCCAGCCAGGCCAATAGCCTGGCTTGGAACATTTCCCCGTCAAAAGGGTTTGGTGCAAAAAGGGAAAACGATGCGGGATCGGGTAGGAAGGGCTGTTGCGAACGGCATGCTGTCCAGACAGTTGTGCCGCATGAGGCTGCCGGGATGGCTGTGGGGCGGACACGGGTTCAGGATGGGCGTTTTTCCGTGTGGAAGGTTGCCCGAAGACCAAGGTGGTGCAATAAATTTGTAGTTATTTGTGCAACGCTCCATTAATTTAGGAATTGATGAAATCTTCGGGGCACATCAAAACCAGCTCCAAGCCAGTCGGCGTTTGCCTGGCCCGTTCGGTGGCGGATTCGCTTGCGCATGAACCTTGCCTGGAGGCGGTGACCATAGACGCTGGCCGGGAAAAAATATCCCTGGCCACTCTCGGTCGGGCCAACCTTCCAGAAATTTCCGCCAGGCTCCAGCAGCGGTTTTCCATGGCGCAATCCGGTGAAGAGGCCCACGATTGTGCGCTGTTGACCGGCAAGGGCGATTGTTTTGTCTGTGACCATCCTCTTTCGCGCGCCGAGTTAAACTCCATTACCATTGAGCAGAAAGGCCTTGTCACAACCATTGCCAGGGTCACGTGCCCCACGGCGCCGAAATTTTGGCGCTGGAACGAAATTCCCTTCCCCAAAATTGCCCCAAGGCAGGTGGACCTGCCGGATGAGGAACATCCTGAAAATGAGTGGAAATGGCAACTGCTGGCGGCGGCTCTTTGTGGGTTGTTTGCTTTGGGAGCATTTTTTTCGTTGGGTTCACTGCGGATAACCCTTTTTGTTTTTGCATACATTGCAGGGGGATCTTTCCCGGCTGTTGAAGTTTGGGAGCGGCTGCAAAGCCGTGTTCTTGATGTCCACTTTCTCATGCTGGCCGTGGCGGCTGGAGCTGCCTCCATTGGGGCATGGACCGAAGGCGCCACGCTTCTTTTCCTTTTTTCACTCTCCGGGGGGCTGGAGCATTACGCCTTGGGGCGAACGCAGAAAGAGATTCGATCCCTTTTTCGTGATGCCCCCAAAACCGCCACGGTTCTGGATTCATCAGGCACCCCCTTTGAAGTTCCTGTGGAAAACCTTCAGCGGGGCATGCGGCTTTTGATCAAGCCAGGCGCTCAATTTCCGGTGGATGGCGAAATTATCTCCGGTGAGACTGCCTCGGATGAATCGAACCTGACCGGTGAGGCTGTGCCTGTGGTCAAATCTGTGGGTGACAAGACTTTTTCCGGCACCTTGAATCTTTGGGGTGCGGTAGAGGTCCGCGTAACCCATCCTGCGGCTGAAAGCGCCCTGCAAAAAATCATTGCGCTGATCCGGGAGGCTCAGAAGCAAAAAGCCCCATCGCAAAGATTTACCGACCGTTTCAGCACTAGATATACCTATGGCGTCCTCGCGCTTTCCCTGGCTATGTTTCTGTACTGGTGGTTGGTTCTGCGGATTTCCCCTTTCCACGCTGCAACCGGACATTCAGCTTTTTACCTGACCATGACTTTGCTGGTGGTTTCATCTCCATGCGCGCTGGTGTTATCCATACCATCCGCCATTCTTGCGGCGATCGCCCATGGCGCCCGACATGGCATCCTTTTTAGAGGTGGGGCAGCGGTGGAAAAATTGGCCTCCGTGCAGGTGGTGGCCTTGGATAAAACCGGAACGCTTACCACGGGTGATCTCAAGGTGGAGTCCATTCACAGCATTCCACCGGGCCATGAATCCGAAATTTTGCAGATAGCATGTTCCCTGGAAGCCCTTTCCAATCATCCCCTTGCCCGAGCCATCTCCCGGCATGGACGACAACAAAACGTCCAATCCCTGTCCTTGTCCAAATTTGAATCCGTCACCGGTCAAGGTTTACGGGCTTTTGCCGACCAAACGGAATATCGCTTGGGGAGGAAAGATTGGGTTTTTCAAGACCATGCACCGGATTTGGGGAGTGATTCCGCCTCCGGTTCCCTTACTGAAGTATGCGTTTCGGGGCAGGGTCTGGCCGGGCGGATTGTTTTGCGCGATGACCTGCGTCCCCAAGCCCGGGACGTGATCAACCAATTGCGCGCAAATGGCTTGTTCACGATGGTTTTGACTGGCGACAGGGAGTCTGTGGCCGGGCAGCTTCGCTCTTCGTTGGCGGTGGATGAAATCAAGGCGGGTCTCAGCCCTGAGGGAAAAGTGAAAATCATACAAGGCCTGGTGTCTTCCGGACGCCGTGTGGCCATGATCGGGGACGGGGTCAACGATGCCCCCAGTCTTGCGGCGGCTGACATCGGGGTGGCCATGGGCGCCCGGGGATCTGATGCTGCGCTTGAGCAATCCGACGTGGTGCTGATGCACGATAAGTTGGAGAATTTTCTGGCAGCCTTCCAGATCAGCCAGCGGGCCAGGGCAATCATCCGACAAAATCTTTTTATCTCCCTGGGTACAATCATCGTTCTAGTCACGTGCGCCATGGCTGGGAGGATTCCATTGACGCTGGGGGTGGTGGGTCATGAGGGGAGCACTGTCATTGTTGTCATGAACAGCCTTCGTCTGCTGATGCAGAAGAACGCATCGAACGCTGTCCAAAAGCCGAAGTTTGAGCCAGTAAAAACCACCTGATCCACACTGTGGCTGGCTAAGGACACTGCGGAGAAAATTGGTCCGTAAAATTTTCTCATTTTTCTCGCATCTTTTTCAAAAAAGGATTAGGGTGATACCATGAAGCCTCGTCCGTCATCCCAGCCCAATGAGGGATCGGTCGCCGCGGTGTTTTCCATCGGGGCCTTAGCCACGGCCAATCCTGCGCTTTTACCATCCGCAGCGCAGTTGAGTGGTTCAGACCCGGTGGAGGATATTCGCGTTCGAGCTGAAACAGTTACCGAGGTGTTACAGGAAATTGTGGACCGTCAGACGAACCGCCGTCATTGGGGGATTAATGAGTAAAACGCCAGGACTGGAGTTCTATTGAATTTTCAGTTGAGATATGCGTTTGATTTGGTGTCGGTTTCTTAATGGCCATTCAAGAATGGCCTTGGGGGTGGCTTTACATTCAATTTCAGTGAAAGCTGCCGGATTTACGCCTTCACTTGCGCCTTTCTTGTCCGGAAACCAGGACCTTTGCGGGTATCAGGATGTCTTTGGATTTCATATTTAGGTGTCCTTGATGAAAGCTCTTTGGTGGGCGGCGGAAATGTTGGGGTTGGGTAAATCGAGCGGCCCAGGGAGGTTTTTTGCGGAACATTCAAGCCGTGAACCGGTTTGAAAACCGCTTGTGTATCAGGAGGGTGTCGGGCTTTGTGAAAAAATTCACAATTAACTTGCCTGAAGCACGTGTCTGGCTATCTTACCTGTGGCTGATGCGGCAGCCATAAACTCATGCACACCCAAAGCGAAGTCGGATACAACACCAAGATTGAAGGCGATGTGGTTTTGACCACGGTGGATGCGGCCTTGAGTTGGTTTCGGGCCAATTCAGTGTGGCCCATGCCAATGGGCTTGGCTTGCTGCGCCATTGAGTTAATGGCTGTTGGGGCCAGCCGATTTGATATTTCCAGGTTTGGATCGGAAGTGATGCGTTTTTCGCCACGCCAAGCGGATTGCATGATCGTGGCAGGAACGGTGACCTACAAGGCGGCTGGTTTTTTGAAGCGTATTTACGATCAAATGCCTGAGCCCAAATGGGTCATAGCCATGGGTGCCTGCGCTTCAACGGGGGGCATGTACCGGAGTTACGCCGTGTTGCAGGGTGTGGATAATGTTGTGCCGGTGGACGTGTATGTGAGTGGCTGTCCACCGCGACCTGAAGCTTTGCTCGACGCCCTGATGAAATTGCAAAAGAAAATTTCCAAGGAACCTGTAGTTGAGAAGATGAAATTGATGAATCTCAATAAAAGCGAGGTTGCTGTTTGACAAACCACTGCTTTCAAGTTTCTTATGAATTTTCTCCGGCCATCCAGGGCACTGAGATTTCATTTTGGCAACCTGCGGGCAGTTTTTGAACCGATGATTGACTCATGGTGACACTATCTGAACAAATCGCAAAATTGAAGGACAAGTTCGGGGCATTGATTTCCGACCCGGTCGAATACCGGGGTGAAGTTACCGTTACTTTGACCGATTGCCAGGAAGTGGTGGCGGTTTGTGGTTTTGCCAAGCGCCAGCTTGGTTTTGATTACCTCATAGATATTAGCAGCATTGACAATTACGGGTCTGATCCACGTTGGACCCTTGTGTATCACTTGCGAAGCATGGCGACGGGGCAGGAATGGAGGCTTATCACCCATGTTTCCGAGGAAAAATCTGAATTGCCCAGTGTTTTGCCGGTGTGGCGCACGGCTAATTGGCATGAACGCGAAATTTACGACATGATGGGCATTCGTTTCACAGGCCATCCGGACCTGCGCCGCATTCTGATGTGGGAGGGGTATTCCTATTATCCTTTGCGAAAAGATTTTCCGCTTGCAGGCAAGCCCACGGATTTGCCTGGAATTGCCTTTACCAAACCGGCCCCGTTAGAGGGCGGTCCATTTGTCACCTTGCCCAGTGCTGCTGGGGCCATCAACCGCGAACCCCGGGTCCGGACCGTGGAGGAATAATCTCATGTCGCAAATTCAAGATTTACAAATTCCAGATTCCGCCACACGCGCCGCCAACGCGGTGGATGATCTTGCAGACTTGGAGGGTGAGCGCATGGTGCTGAACATGGGGCCTTCCCACCCAGCCACGCACGGTGTTCTTCGCATTGTCTTGGAACTGGATGGTGAAGAGATCACAAAAGCGGACCCTGACGTGGGTTACCTTCATCGCGGCGATGAAAAAATCGCCGAGAACATGACCTACACGCAGTTTATCCCTTATACGGATCGGCTGGACTATCTTTCGCCCTTGGCCAATAACGTGGCATATGCTTTGGCAGTGGAGAAAGCGCTGGGCATTCATGATAAATTGCCTCCGCGCTGCCAGTATATTCGGGTGATGTGCTGTGAATTGGCGCGTATCTCATCCCATTTGCTTGGTTTGGGTGCTTTTGCGATGGATGTTGGCGCAGTGACGGTGTTTCTGCTGGTGTTCACCGAGCGCGAGAAGATATACAACCTGGCTGAGGCGGCCTCTGGCGCGCGGTTCACCACCAGCTACACGCGTATTGGAGGCCTATCACGCGATATTCCCCCCACTTGGTGCGATCAGGTCCGTCAATTCGTGAAGGAATGCTCCAAAGCCATTGCCGAAGTGGAAGTTTTGCTGACACGCAACCGCATCTGGGTGGACCGTCTTCGCGATCTTGGATTTATCTCCAAGGAAATGGCAATTGATTACGCGCTGAGCGGGCCAAATCTCAGGGGAAGCGGCATAGATTGGGATTTGAGAAAAAATCAGCCCTACCTGTGCTACAAAGATTTGGATTTTGACATTCCCGTGGGTTCTGCCGGTGATTGTTATGACCGCTATTTGGTTCGGATGGAGGAAATGCGGCAGAGTCTTCGCATTCTCTCGCAGTGCGTGGAAAAAATTCCCGGCGGGGCTGAAAACCGAACCCACGAGCCTGTGAATGTGGCGGATGGCAAGGTGGTGCTTCCTCCCAAGTCAAAGGTGCTATCGAGCATGGAGGAACTCATACATCAATTCATGCTGGTCACTGAGGGAATAAATGTGCCCCCGGGTGACACCTATTTTGGCCATGAAAATCCCAAGGGCGAACTGGGTTTTTACATCCATAGCAAGGGCGGCGGCGTGCCGCATCGTATGAAAATCCGCGCCCCAAGTTTCATTAACCTGAGCATCCTGTCTGAGCTGATGCCTGGGCACATGATCAGCGATGTCCCGGTGATCCTGGGTTCGCTGGATTTTGTCATGGGCGAAAGTGACCGCTGAGGCAGGCTGGATTTTTGGCCAAAAAAAACTGTTTGTTCCGAAGACACAATGATCAACCAGAACAATTTAAACGTGATGAGTTTTAATGCCAGCAAGGAACTTGAAGCGGAAGTGGATGAATTGATTTCCCACTATCCAGTCAAGCGCGCGGCATCGCTCATGGTGTTGCATGCCATCCAGGAAAAATTTGGGTGGATATCGCAGGATGCGATTCTTTGGGCGGCCAGGAAGCTGGAGTTGCCTCCGATCAATCTTTTTGAGATTCTGACTTTTTACCCCATGTTGCGCCAGCAACCCATGGGCAGGTATCAAATCAAGGTGTGCCGCACGTTGAGTTGCGCTTTGGGCGGAGCCTATGGGCTTCACCGGCACTTGTGCGACCGGTTGGGATTGGACGCGCATGCGCATGGACCGCAAACCACGAAGGATGGCAGGTTCACGGTGGAATTTGTGGAATGCCTGGCCAGTTGCGGCACGGCTCCGGTTATGATGTGCAATGATCATTTTCACGAGGGCGTCACCCTGGAAAAGGCGGATGCCATCACGTCCGCGTGCAAATGAGCTCGGTTGCCGGGCGTGAACCTGGCGCGGGATGGGACGCAAAGTTGGAATTTTGGAACAAATGACAGACGACCGCAGTTTTGAAAAATGGTTGCCCGACATGGATTTGAACCATGACAAACAGATTCAGAGTCTGTTGTGCTACCGTTACACCATCGGGCAGGATGGAACGCAGAAAATAGAGCGATTTTTTGAATAGTCAAGGTGTTGTTATGGCGCAGGAATATAAATTAATATTAAAACATGTGGATGCCCCCGGTTACGGACGGGACTTGGACTCCTACCTGCATCATGGTGGATACCAGACTCTGGGCAAGGCCCTGCACATGCCAGCCAGGGATTTGCCCGACGGCAAAAAGATGACGGCGCAGGAGCAAATACGCGAGGAAGTCAAAATCTCCGGGCTTCGGGGGCGCGGGGGCGCGGGTTTTTCCTGCGGCTTGAAGTGGAGTTTTGTGGACCGGAAAAGCGGAAAGCCCATTTACCTGATTTGCAATGCCGATGAATCGGAGCCGGGAACATTCAAGGACCGGCAGATCATGTACAAGGATCCGCACCAGTTGATCGAGGGCATGGCTATTGCCTGCTTTGCCAACGATGTTCACCTTGCCTACATTTACATCCGTGGTGAGATGGTGGATGGAGCGCGCATCCTGAATGAGGCGCTCCGCGAAGCCAGGGCGAGGAATTTCATTGGCCGGAACATTCTGGGTTCGGGTTACGATTTGGAAATCCACGTGCACCGCGGGGCTGGCGCCTACATTTGCGGCGAGGAAACCGGCCTGATCGAGTCCCTGGAAGGCAAGCGGCCTTATCCCCGCATCAAGCCCCCATATTTCCCCGCCGTGCTGGGCCTGTGGATGTGTCCCACCATCGTCAACAACGTGGAAACCCTGTGCAATGTGAAGCACATTGTGGCCATGGGCGGAAATGAGTTTGCCAAGCTTGGCACACCCAACAATACGGGCACACGCATCGTCAGCCTCAGCGGCCACGTTCGCAAACCGGGTTATTATGAAATCGAGGTGGGCAAGGCAACCATGCGTGAATTGATCTTTGACCCGCAATTTGGCGGCGGTCTGCGCGATGGCCGAAACCTGAAGGCTGTGATTCCTGGCGGGTCTTCAGCCAAGGTTTTCAAGGCTGGCGAAAAATTCAAGCTCAAGAAAAAGGATGCCGAGGGGCGGGAAATTCTGGTGGAAACCGACATGCTGGACCTCCCGTACGATTTTGATTCCCTCGCCGCCGCTGGTTCCATGAGCGGTTCCAGCGCCATCATTGTCATGGATGATTCCACGGATATCGTGGAGGCCCTGGCCAATGTCAGCGAATTTTACGCCCACGAAAGCTGCGGCCAATGCACACCCTGTCGAGAAGGGTCCTTGTGGATGAGCAAAACCCTCCATCGGCTGACGCATGGGGAGGGGAGGGCCGGTGATGCGGATTATTTATTGAAGATCGCGGACAACATTCCCGGGGGACGCACCATTTGCGCCTTTGGCGAGGCTTGTTCGTGGCCGGTTCAAAGTTTTGTGGCAAAATTCAAGGACGAATTTGTTGCCAAGGGAAAAGCCGATGAAGAACGCCGCGCCGGGCAGGGCAACGAACTTGCCAAAGCCCCAACCGAGGCTGCCGCACACCATTGATTGCCATGTCAAACGCCGCCACAACTGCAACCAGTCCCGAAAAGCCCGCAGTGGAATCCATCAAGGTCAAGGTGGATGGGCACGAGATAGCCGTGCCCAGGACCATGCCGGATCCCATTACCGGCAAGCCGGTCCCAACCACCATGATTCAAGCGTGCGAAATCGCGCGCCGGGATGTGCCGCACTATTGCTACCATCCCAAACTTCCCGTGGTGGGGAATTGCCGCATGTGTCTGGTCGAGTTTGGCACACCGGCCATGGGCCCGGATCGCAAGCCATTGTTGAATGCGGATGGGTCCCCCAAGATTTCCAAGTCTCCGCGCCCCGCCATTGCCTGCGCCACGCCTGTCTCACCTGGAATGGAAATCTACACCTCCACGCCCGGTGTGAAACAAATGCGGGAAGGCGTTTTGGAATCCCTCCTGATCAACCACCCATTGGATTGCCCCATTTGCGACCAGGCTGGTGAGTGCAAATTGCAGGAATACTCCGTGGATTACGGCCAGAGTGCTGGACGGTTTGTGGAGGCCAAGGTACATAAGCCCAAGGCGGTTGACTTGGGGCCCCGGATCATGCTGGATGCCGAGCGCTGCATTCTCTGCACCCGTTGCATCCGGTTCACCCGGGATATAGCGGGGGATGATGCCCTGGGCATTGTCAACCGGGGCAGTTTCAACACCATTGCCACCTTTCCCGGGATGCCGTTTGACAACAATTACACCCTTAACACGGTGGATATCTGCCCGGTCGGCGCCCTTACCTCAAAGGATTTTCGCTTTCAAATGCGGGTTTGGTTCCTCAAGGAAACCAAAAGCGTATGCTCCAGTTGTGCCACCGGCTGCAATGTGGTGGTCGGTTCCAGGGAGGAGAAGATTTACCGGCTTGAGCCCCGTCAAAACGATGCCGTCAATGCAACGTGGATGTGTGACTCCGGGCGATTGAATTACAAATGGGTCGGGCGCCAGGATCGTCTCAAACAGGTTCAGATCCGCAACCGTCCCGGAACGTGGACGGCGGCTGTGCATGAAATCGCTGCGAGCCTTAAAAAGGCCGATCAGGGTTCGGTGGCCATTGTGGCTTCCGCGCGCCAGACCAATGAGGAATTGTGGCTTCTCTCCAAGCTCAAGTCCCGTTTGGGCGCCTTGAGCGACTCGGTGCCAAGACAGGGCGAGGCGGATCGCCTGCTTGTCAGCGCGGACGGCAATCCCAACTCCAACGGCGCCCGTTTGACACGCATCTGCTACACCGAGATGGGTTCGCACCTTGGTCAAATTGCCCAAGGCATCCAATCGGGCCGGATCAAAGCCCTTTTGGTGTTCGGGGAGGATGTCACCTTGCACGGAATCGGTCCGGATTTGCTGGCCAAGCTGGATCTTCTGATTGTCAGCGATATACTGCCCAACGCCACCACCGCGCAGGCTCATTTTCTGCTGCCAGGCTGCGCTCACTTTGAAAAGCGCGGATCCTTTACCAATGGCAAGGGTCGCGTGCAAAAATTCATGAAAGCCGTGGAACCGCCCGGCGAAGCCCGCCCCGAATGGGAATTCCTCCATGAAATCATCGAGCAACTTGGCGGAAGTAACGGGTTCTCATCCATTGAGGGTTTGTTCAACCAGATGGCGGCGGATATTGAGGCGTTTCACGGCCTGAAATGGGCTGATCTCGGTGATGCCGGCAAGACGGTCCCAATCTAGCCAAACCACCCAACGCATTGAACCCAAGACCAATTAATTTGAAATCAATGACCCCAAACCTTCCGGCACCATTGAACCAGCCGACCTTGCGGCAGGCTCAATGGTCCACGCAATCTTGAACAAGCACAATGGATTGGAACTTCATCATCTTTACCCTGGTCAAAATCGTGGCCGTGC
>DAIDJC010000076.1 GCA_027451565.1 Limisphaerales bacterium
AGCCTCCTCGCCGCTGGCTTTGCCGCTTTCAAACAGGATGGAGCCTTGGAGCGGGGAAACAAGCACGAGGGGCAGGTTCCATACGGGCGGGCCTGGCCAGGCCAAACCGGCATGGACAGGCAATCTTCCGAGGAAGGACTTGACCGGCACTTCCAGGGAGCCAAAGCGCACCCCTGCCCCTGAATCGGGCGGCGGGGCCCATGCCTCCCACGAAATGGAGGACCATGGCGGAGAAATTTTATCCGCCTCCCGGATGGCATCATCCAGACGGGCGCAAAGGCCCTGAATTTCCTCCCGCCATGAGGCGGAGAGTTTTTCAAAGCCTGTTCGGTGGGCCTCCTGCAGGGAGGCAATCCGGGCTTCGTGAGCGGCCATGTTGGCGCGGACGGTTTCGAGGTCCACGGCCTTGATCTCCTCCAACTCCGCCTCATGCCGGTCTTGCATCTCCTGCGCGGCCATGGAATGCCAGCGGGTCACCTGTGTTTCCAGTCTCAAGGCTTTTTCCGAAATCAGCCCGGGCCAGGCTTCCCGCTGCTGGTTCAGGTCACGGACGGCTTCCCGCCAGGCTTGGTGCGCTGCGGCCCGACCGGATTCAAACCGGGCAGCGGCCCGCGCCTCCTCGGCGGCATGATACTCCGCGCCCCGGACCCGGCCAGACTCCACGCTCGCGGCAGCCTGCGCCAGGAGACCTGCCAGGCTTGTGACAAATGGCCCCGCCAAATAGCCCGCCAGAAAATACAGGCCAAACCACAGGACCAGGCAGCCCCCCGCCATTTCCGAGTCCATCGCGGTTACCTGCTGCAAACCCCAGCGCTGTAAAACCGGGTGGGCCAGGGCCAACAACGCCAGCAAAATCGCCACCGTTTTCCAGCGGGTCACAGCCACCAGGAAAAACGGGCCGGACCGGCGAAATTGGAGCAAACGCTCCTGAATGGTCTTTTGAAGGCGTCCAGATTCATCCAAAAAAACCTGGGGCGGGGAAACAGCCCCCGCAGACGGCACGGATCCGGCAGGGGCTGCCCCTGAAAACAATTTGCGGTGAAGAATTGGAAAACCGCGCACTGCGGACGCCGCCTGATCCCGCAGGAGGGCCAGGTGTGTTTCTGCATCCGTCAACTGCCGTTCAAAGTCCTGGCGGGCTTCGCGCACGCGTCCAAAGTCAGCATCTCGCTGCTGCTCCAACCCGGCCACAATCTCCCGGGTGCGCTCGCTCCAAAGCCGGTCATGGGAGCTGATTTCGGAGGTGCCGCGCTCCGTCATGCGGTCGTGCGCCCGGGCAATGCGGCGCAGCAGTTGATCGCGCCGCACGCGGATCCGGGTGAGTTCGGCGGCAAGCCTGGCCTGGGCCTCCAGCATGTGCCGGTTGGCCACGGATTCCTGGTTGTCGCCGATGGCCGCAAAATCCGCGTCAGCCTTGGCGAGGCCGTGCCGCAAATCCTGGTTCAACTGGTCTTCCCGGGCGGCAAATTCCTGCACGCGGCGTTTGAGCGTTTCCAGGAGGCTGACCAGTTCCAAAACGGAGGGGAGAACAGAAGACGGTTTACTCACAGTCGCTCCTTATCTTGCCGAGGAGATTTTCCAATTTTTCAATGACCAGGGTGGCGCGGTCCACGTGGGCCTGCAATTCAACCATGGTATGCGAATCAAATTCGCGGCTTTGGGAATCCGACCAGCGGGCCTTGGTCTCTTTCCAATCCACGACAATCTGCCGGGTTAGCGCGGTCAACCGGCTCTTTTGTGCGCTCAGATTCATGGTTTCTCCTCCTGCCCCGCTGGGTCGGGCAACCCCTGCGCCACCTCTTGTGCCGCCTCCTGCGCCGACCCCTGCGCCAGGTTTTCACGGTCTTTTTTGATCTCGCGGTAGGCATCCAGCGTGGCCAGTATCTGGTTGAGCCAGATCACCGCCCTGGCCATGTCCGCGGCCAGAAAGCCCTGAAGCTGTTCAATCTGGCGGGTCAGCGGCGCCGCGCGGTCCTCGATTTCCAGGTTCCATTGCCTGATTTGGGCCAGCTTGTTTTCCGCCTCAAGCACCGCCTCCTTGGCGCGCGTCACGGCCATGTAATGAAGGGTGGAGGCTTCCTGAAGTTTGGAGAGGCGGGCGGAAAACAGTTCCTGCCGGGCCTCCTCAAGCTTGCGATGGCGCGCGCGCAACTGCTGCTGCCAATACGGTTGACGGTCTGATTGCAGCCAAAAACGCACCTGCGCCGCTTCCCGGCTGATCTCATCCACCAGGGGCCGCATCTGGCTGAGGTAAATCACGAGCCTGGCCCTGAAGTTCTCAATGGCTTCCACCGAGGCGACCTGCGCGGATTGGGACATGGTTCAACGCTGGTTGAGGTAATCCTCGATTCGCTGAGCTTTGCGCAGCAAATAGGGGGTGTGCTCCTTGCCCAGCTCGGTAAACCGCTTCAGCGCCTTCAGCGCCTGCCGGAATTCCTCGGAAAATTTCTCGTGCTCCTGGTCCTGCCACGTATCGCCCAATGCCGTGAAACGGGCATGAAGCAACACCATGCGGTTTTCAATTTCCGTGTTGAAACGCTGCAGTTCCTCCGCGAAACGCCGCACTTTCTCCGGATCCATGATTGCCTGGGCCATAATTTTGGGGCGATCCCCGCAAGCCTGGCGGGGGCCATTCCAAGCTGCCCGCCATGCATTCGCAGGAATCGTTCTCAAAGATGCGCCATCCACGGCACCTTCGCAATCCCAGACCTCAAACCCAGACCTCAAACCCAGACCTCAAACCTCAAACCCTTCAGCCTGCGGATGCCTTTTGAGTGGGCCGGCCAGGGACAGGCGCCCGGGATTTGCCGGGATTTGCCACGAATTGGCACGAATTGCTTTTGCCGCCGCGGCGCTTTGATTATGCTCCCCGCCTCATGGCCGATCCCCTGCCCATCTACGAAATTGAATCGCAAATTGTTGATAAATTGCGTCATGGCAAAAGACTGGTTTTATCAGCCCCCACGGGCTCGGGCAAATCCACCCAGGTGCCGCAAATTTTGCTGCGCCACGGGCTGGCTGGACAGGGTCAGGTGGTGGTGCTGCAACCCCGGCGCCTTGCCGCCCGGCTCCTGGCGGCGCGGGTGGCTGCGGAAATGGGGGTGAAATTAGGTGAGGAGGTGGGGTACCAGATTCGGTTTGAAAATGTCACCTCGGCGCGCACCCGCATCCGGTTCGTTACCGAGGGTATTCTCCTGCGCCAAATGATAGACCAACCGGATTTACCAGGAATTTCCGCCATCCTCTTTGACGAATTTCATGAGCGCCATCTTTACGGTGACATCACCCTGGCCCAGGCTCTGGACCTGCAGGATCGCTCTCGTCCCGATCTCTTGCTGGCCGTGATGTCCGCCACGCTGGATGCCCGTGCCCTGGAATCCTACATGGCCCCCTGCTCCACGCTGGCATCGGGCGGGCGGACTTTTCCGGTTGAAACCCGCTACCTGCCACACCGAATTGGCTCCCAGGGTCCGCCGGTGTGGGAACTCGCGGCCCAGGCCTTTTCCCAATATGTCCAGGAGGGCGGCGAGGGGGATGTGCTGGTTTTCATGCCCGGCGGCTTTGAAATAAGCCAGACCCTTGAGGCCATCCGAAACACATCCGAATCCCGGGGCCGCATCCTGCTGCCCCTGCATGGGGAATTGCCCCCGAGGGAACAGGACGCCGCAGTGGCACGTCATGCGCAGCCCAAGGTGGTGGTGGCCACCAATGTGGCCGAAACATCCGTGACAATTGACGGGGTGCGGATGGTGATTGACTCCGGACTTGCCCGGGTGGCGCGCTACGATGCCAACCGGGGCATTAACACCCTGCTGGTGGAACGCATTTCCCAGGCGAATGCCGAGCAAAGGACCGGGCGGGCCGGGCGCACCGCGCCAGGACAATGCCTGCGCCTGTGGTCCTTTGCCGAACACCAGGAAAGAGCGCCCCAGGAACTCCCGGAAATCCGCCGCCTGGACCTGGCCGAAGTCGCCCTCACGCTGAAGGCGTCCGGGATAAACGACCTCCAAAAATTTCGCTGGCTGGAAAAACCCGATGATGCCGCACTGGCCCATGCAGAAAGCTTGCTGACGGATCTTGGGGCCTTGGATGACAAGGGTGCCATCACTCCCATGGGCCGCAAAATGCTGGCCTTCCCCCTGCACCCGCGTTATGCCCGGATGCTGCTGGCGGCGCAGCAGCACGATTGTGTCCATGCCGCCTGCCTCGTGGCCGCCCTCACCCAGGGCCGCGACCTGCTCCTGCGCAACCCGGGCCGCGAGGTGGAATCTGCCCGCGAGGATTTGCTGGGATCCCAGGCTGCCTCCGATTTCTGGATCCTCATGCGCGCCTGGAACCACGCCTCCCGCAACCAATTCCGCCTGGACGCCTGCCGGCGCCTTGGAATCCACTCCGTGACCGCGCGCCAGGTGGGCCCTTTGCTGGACCAGTTTCTGCGAATAGCGCGCGATGAGGGACTCGATGCCAGTCCCCGCGAAATGCGCGAGGAATCCCTGCAAAAATGCATCCTCATCGGGTTCAGCGACCGCCTGGCCCGCCGCCTGGACCAAGGCACGCTCCGCTGCGAGCTGGTCCACGGCAGGCGCGGTGTCCTGGCCCGCGAAAGCGTGGCGCATCACAGCCCTCTTTTTGTGGCCGCCGAAATCCGTGAGGTGGAGGGACGCGACCGAGAACTGAACACGGTGATATCCCTGGCCACCTCGGTGGACATCAAATGGCTGGAGGAACTTTTTCCGCAGGACATGAAAAAGGAGTGCGAGGTCCAATACGACCCCATTCAAAGGCGGGTGCTGGCTTCCGAATGCACCCGTTTCCGAGGTTTGTTGCTGGAATCGCGCCGGGTGGACCCGCCACCGCCTGACCTCGCGGCCCAATTGCTGGCCCGTGAAATTGAGGCCGGGCGGCTGGCCCTGCCCAAGTGGGATCAAAACGTGGAGCAATGGATCCTCCGGCTGGATTTTCTTTGCAGGCACTGCGCGGATTTGCAGCTCCCCCCCATCCTGCCGGAGGACAGGCCGGCCATCATCCAGCAACTATGCCTGGGCGCAACCAGCTTCCGGGACCTCAAGGACCGCGAGGTCAAACCGGTCGTGATGTCGTGGCTTTCCCCGGCGCAAAGGGAATTATTGGATCAACACGCCCCTGAAAGACTTGAGTTATCCAATGGCCGGACTCCCAAGGTGCAGTATGAACCGGGGCAATCTCCCTTCATCAGCCTGCGCATCCAGGAATTATACGACATCCACCAAACCCC
Source organism: Limisphaerales bacterium (assembly GCA_027451565.1). GTDB lineage: Bacteria > Verrucomicrobiota > Verrucomicrobiia > Limisphaerales > UBA11358 > UBA11358. The sequence continues at coordinate 5,255 of DAIDJC010000076.1, forward strand.
ACGGATCGCCCTGGGCCGCGTGCCGGTGACCGTAAAGATCCTCTCGCCTGGAATGAAGCCGGTGCAGGTGACACAGGACCTGGCCGGTTTCTGGCGGGAACATTATCCAAAAATCAAATCGGAATTGCAGCGCCGGTATCCGCGGCATGACTGGCGATAGGACCTTCGTCCGCGCCCGGGAAGTCCTGGGGGCCTTGCACGGAGACTTGAACCGGGCGCAATTCAACCCAAAAAGCAAAAGGGTAAGGGTCAAGATGCGGCAAAATGCTGGAGCGGAAACTTTTTGGAAAAATCGAAACCCTGCCCAAATCGGTCTGGTGCGATTTCTCCAAAAAGTTTGCACCCGGTAGATTGGGGCGGACTGGCCTTTTGAATTTCGTTTTTCAGGTTCAACACACAATTCGATTGTCTGGCGGCGTGTTTGTGGCTTACTCATCGCTCATGGCCAAGTTTTCCCGCCTGGGTTTGATGCCACCGCCCCGCCATTTGAAGCGCGGGAGGGGTGCTTTCCTGCTGCCTTCAAAAAGCCCGGTGGAATGGCTGCGTCTGGAACAAACCCGACAGGCCCCGCCGCATCCGCAAGGCTACCAACTCACCATCCACAGGCACGGAATCCACGTGGCCTACCGGGAGACGGGCGGACTCCACGCGGCCTGCGCCACGCTGCGTCAATTACTCCGCACCCACGGACGCCGCCTGCCATGCCTGAGCATTCGGGATTGGCCTGCCTTTGCCCGGCGCGGGGTGATGCTGGATGTTTCCCGTGGAAGGGTGCCAAAACTGGAAACCCTCATGAACCTGGCCAATATCCTGGCCGGGTTTAAAATCAATGAAATCCAGCTCTACATGGAGCACACCTTCGCCTACCGCAGGCACCCTGCCGTGTGGCGGGGCTGGGGCGCTCTCACGGCTCGCGAAATCAAAAAGCTGGACCGTCATTGCCGGGATTTGGGCATTGACCTCGTGCCCAACCAGAATTCTTTCGGACACCTTCGACAATTTCTTGCCCGGCCTGAATACAGGCGCCTGGCCGAAGTGAACCAATGCCACGAGGACGCCAGCGGGACCTTTGTGCGGCATCCCTCCACGCTGTCCCCGGCGCATCCCGGCACCCTGCCGTTCCTGCGCGGCTTGTACGATGAATTACTGCCCTGCTTTTCGAGCAGGTTTTTCAACGTCGGGGCGGATGAAACCTGGGACCTGGGACTGGGACAAAGCCGCGCTGCCTGCAAGAAACGCGGTCAAGGCCGGGTTTACCTGGATTTCATCCGCAAATTGCACCGCGAGGTTGCCTCGCGAAAACGGCACATGATGATGTGGGGTGATATTATCTTGAAACATCCGGATTTGATCCCGCTTCTTCCACGTCCGTTGACCGTGTTGAACTGGGGATATGAAGCGAACCATCCCTTTGACAAGGAGACCGCCCGGTTTGCCCGTGCTGGCATTCCCTTTTATGTCTGCCCGGGAACATCCACCTGGCAAAGCATGATAGGCCGGCATGACAACGCCCTGGCCAACCTGAAGGCGGCGGCCCGGGCCGGTGCAGCCAAAGGTGCCACCGGGTATCTGGTCACAGACTGGGGTGATGGGGGTCATCCCCAACCCCTCGCGGTGAGCTGGCCCATGCTGGTTTGCGGCGCGGCGCTGGCGTGGAACCCGTCCGGGTTCAGGCCGGGACGGGTCCCCGTCGCCCTGGCCAGGGACGTTTACCACGATCCCACCGGGCACCTTGCCGCCGCCGCCTGGGGATTGGGATTCTCACACCGCAAATTGGGAGTGACGGCTCCGAACGAAACCCCGCTGGGCACCGTCCTGGCAGCGCCCAAGCCCGGCTCCCGGGAATTATTCTGCCGCAACGGTCCCACATGGGCGGCTAAAATACCTCCTCGCCACCTGGTAGCCACACTCAAAGACATTCAGCATTGCCGGAAAATCCTTCATCAATCCCGCCCATCCACCCCTGACGGGCGGATGCTGAAACGCGAATTGGATTTGGCGGCGCGGATGGCCATGGAATCCATCCATTACATGCACTGGCAACAGGCGCTGAGCGCCAAAAAAAACACCGCCGCCCGCCGACTCGCGAAACAAGGATTGCAAAGGCTTAAAGAATTGGAAAACGAAACCCGCCGCCTATGGCCCTTGCGCAACAAGGGCACACCCCGGCATTCCACGCCATTCCTGGCCTGGCGCATGGAAGAATACCGCAAGGGCCGGCCAATGACTCCTGCCTCTCCCTGACCCAAAGCAATGAAAAGCCAGCTTTGAAATGTGCAGGGCGCAATGTTTAACGAGGAATTTGAATTGCCAATGGGCGACACCTGCCTGACATGGCCTCTCACCAAACCTCCAGCAAACAAAACCCTGGTTTGTTCCAGGAACATTCCCGAACATCCGTTGCTTGTAATTCAAATCATCGGCGCCTTAACAAGTAAATCATGAACCCCAAGATCATGGGTTTATCGAACCTTGACCTTCCAGGCATCCCGCAAGCCATCGCCGCGTTGCGGACAAGGCTCCGCCTGGAAAAACAATCAGCCACCAATAGATGCGAATGGGATTGATTTGAAACACGCCTTCGCTGATCAGGCTGCCCCAGCTCGCCATGGGCGGCTGCACGCCCAGGCCCAGATAACTCAGGAAGGACTCATAAAGGATGATGGATGGCAATGTCAGGGCGGTGTAAGTAATGGCCACCCCCAGGATGTTGGGAATGATATGGCGAAAGAGAATCCGTCCGCCACCCGCTCCCAGAGCGCGACTAGCCTCCACAAAGGCCCGTGTGCGCAGGGAAAGCACCTGGCCGCGCACAATCCGCGCCATGGTCAGCCATGAAACCGCACCCAAACCCAAAAAAAGAAAACCGATTCTCAGCCATCCCTCCAGGATCGGGGATTTCAAAATCCACGGCATCTGGCGGACCCGCTCGCCGACGGTGGTGATCAGGACAATGACAAAAATGACGGATGGAAGCGAGTAAAGCACATCCACGGTCCTCATTAAAAGTCCATCCAACCTGCCTCCGGCGTAACCCGCCAGGGCGCCCCACAAAACGCCGATGACCAGGCTCACACCCGCGCCAAAGACACCCACCAAGAGTGAAATGCGCGCGCCGTAAAGGGTTCTTGAGAAAACATCCCTGCCCAGGACATCCGTGCCGAACCAATGATGGGCGTCCGGCGCGGCGAACTGCAAGCCGGACAATTCATCCGGCCCATGGCTGCGGGCGAAGGCGCTGCCGGAAATAGCCAGGATCATGGGCCAGGCGAGGACTGCTGCCAGGAGAAGGAGCAGGAAGATGGAACTGAACATGGCGGGTCGGTTGGCCTTAAACCGTTGCCATGCCCGAAAGCCGGGTCCCATCCCACGCCCCGGACGAAGTCCCTGCCGGCCAGCCTCAGAGGTGGGGCAGGCAAGCTCTTCCCGCGTGTTTGGCTCTGAATTATTCATAGGACACACGCGGATCCAGCAGGGTGTAGAGATAATCCACCAGCAGGTTCAGCCCAATCAACAGGGCGGCATAGAGCAGGGACAAGCCCACCACCACAGGATAATCCCGGTTCAACGAACCATTGACCAAAAAAACGCCGATGCCGGGTATTTGGAAGATGTTTTCCACAACAAACGAACCCGTCAAAAGGTCAGCCAGCATGGGGCCGGTGAAGGAGACGACGGGCAAAAGGGCCACGCGGAGGGCGTGCCTGGCCAGCAGGCGGGTTTCGCCCAAGCCCTTGGCCCGGGCGGCCACCAGGAATTCCGACTGCATGGCCTCCAGCATGCCAGACTGAAGGATGCGGGCCACCTTTCCCGCAAAAAACAATCCCAGCGCGAGGGCAGGCAAAATCATGTGCCAAGGCGTGCCCCACAGGGCCACGGGAAACCAATGCAGCCGCATGGCAAATACCAGGATCAGAATGGGAGCCACTACAAACCCCGGAACGCAAACCGACAGCAAAACCACGAAATTGATGGCATGGCTCATCCATGAGCCATGGAGGCGGGCAGTGAGGAATCCAAGAACAATCCCACCAAACGTGGCAAATCCAAAGGCCAGGCAACCCAGCGTCAGCGACACCGGCAGACCCGAGGCCAGAATTTCATTCACATCATGATCCCGGTATTTCATGGATGGCCCGAGATCGCCATGCACCAAGCCGTCAAGATAAGACAGGTATTGTTTCCAAATGGGTTCATCCAGGTGGTACTTGGCCTGCAAATTGCGCTCGATTTCAGGCGATGCCGGTTTGCGCTCGCTGTCAAAAGGGCCGCCCGGCGCCAGATGCACCAGCACAAACGCCAGCAGGCTGATGACCAGCAGCAGTGGTATGGAGAAGATGATTCGGCGCAGGAAATGCATGGCGCGGGGCCGGTTGGCAGCTCAGGGCTATTTTTTAACCTTCACAATCCATTGCAAGGGATGGTCATCGAGGACATTCTCATAAATTCCCCGCACTTTGTTGGTGTCGAAATAATTCACCCCCACGTAGATGTAAAGGGGAATGATGGGCACGGCATCCCGGATCAGGATGGATTCGGCTTGTTGAAACAAATGTTCCCGTTTTAAAGGATCAACGGTTTGATTGGCCTCATGCACCAGCGTGTCATACCGGGAATTTCCCCAACCGGTTTCGTTGTTGCCATCGCCCGTCACGAACATCCCCAGAAAGGTGTTGGCATCATCGTAATCCGCGATCCAGCTTGACCTGGCCAGGGTGTAGTCCAGTCGCGATTGCATGCCCCAGAAAACCTGGGTTTCCACCTGTCGCAAATCCATCTGGATCCCCAGCGCTTCCCGCCACATTTGCTGGAGTTCCAGGGCAATGCTTTCGTGGATATTGCCCCCCGCGCCCGCCGATCCATCGAACAAATATTCGAACCGTGGAAAGCCCCGCCCGCCCGGATAACCCGCCTCCGCCAGCAATTGCCGCGCACGCGCCACATCATGCCCCAAACCTTCCGGGGAGGTGTAATCACGCGTGCCATCCGGCACGAGGTGGGAGGTGGTTTTCTCCCCGGCACGAGTAATTTTTTTGACAATCCAATCCTTGTCCACCGCCAGGGCCAGGGCCTGCCGGACCCGCGGATCATCAAACGGCTTGCGCGTGGTGTTGAACCGGATGAAGTAGGTGCCAAGATAGCCGAATGAATGAAAATCCGGGCGCTTCAGCAGAAGGTCCAGCAGTTGGGAGGGGATCATGGATTTATCCCAAACCACGTCCGCCTGGCCGCTCATGTAGAGGTTCAGCGCCGTGCTGGCCGACCCAACCGGGAGAAAATCAATCACGCGAGACCGCGTGTGGGCTGCGTCCCAATAATTAGGGTTTTTCACCAGCCGAATCCGGTCATTCAACCGCCATTCCGCAAGCTCATAGGCGCCAGACACCGGCAGGGGTTGGTACGTGAGCCAGTGATCGCCGTATTTTTCAATCCATTGGCGCGGAACCACCGCCAGGGTGGGAAAGGCGCAGAGGTCCAGGAAAAATGCCGTGGGCGAATGAAGCTGGACACGCACCGTGAGAGGGTCCACGGCGTGAACCCCCACCAGGTCCGGATTTTTGATGCTGCCGGTGTTGAAAGCCTCGGCATTGGTCAAATAATAAAGTTGCCCGGCGTAACGTGATGCGGTCTGGGGTTTCAACGCGCGAATCCAGGAATAAACCACATCCGTGGAGGAAATGCCGTCTCCGGTGGACCACTTTAAATCCGGTCGAAGATGAAAGGTATAGGTCAGGCCATCCGATGAAATCTCCCAATTCTGTGCAAGACCGGGCACGGCGCGGGCCTGGACCGGCTCCAAACGCGTAAGCCCCTCAAACAATCCCTGCACCACCCGCATGTCAGCCTGGGCCACAATAATGGCCGGATCCAACGACTCAGGCTCGACGCTGTTGATGATGGTCAGGTCGGCAGCAGGCTCGGGACGAGAACATCCGGCCAAAATTCCCGGCAGCAAGGCCAGCCAGAAAACAAAATGTGCCCGACGGAACATCCGCCGGGCACGTTTGCAAAATCCCATGGCCGGGTCTTGTTTACTTGGCAGGCGCCGAAACCGGGGCGGCTGGAGCTGCATTTGAACCGGCACCCCCGGAAAGTGAAATATTCGCAAGCGGGTTTGGGGCGGGGGTCGCCGCCGGCGCGTGCTGCGGAGCGGCATAGGATTGCGGCGCGGCTTGTTGGGATTCCTTCTGGTTTACCTTGTTGAGGAAGTCCACCGTGCTGGAATCATTCCTGTGCAGGTTATCCTGGAGGTATCCCAAAAACAAAGCCAGCAGGATGAATACGGCGAGGCCCCATTTGGTTATTTTGGTGAGGGCATTTCCAGACCCTGCCCCGAACAGGGCATCTGCCGTGCCGCCGCCAAAGGCCAAGCCGGCCCCGGCATCCTTTTTGGGAAGTTGAACCAGAACCAGCAGAACGAGCAACAGCCCGTTCAGGATTAACACACATGTGAGCAAACCGGCGATGTAACTCATAAAAATTAAAGGGTTTACCTGGGGGAATTTAAATTGAATTCTTGATGATGTCGGCAAAGCTGCGACCCTCCAGCGAGGCGCCGCCCACGAGGGCTCCGTCCACGTCGAACATGGTGTGCAGCAGATATTCGTCGTGGCAGGTGAGAATCTGCAAGTCCGGGTTCTCGCGACGAATCACCGGAATCTCCGTGTCCCAGCGACGCATGTTTCGCACCCCGT
>DAIDJC010000077.1 GCA_027451565.1 Limisphaerales bacterium
TGATTGAACTATTGGTGGTCATAGCCATCATAGCCATCCTTGCAAGCCTCCTTTTGCCAGCATTGGCCAAAGCCAAGGAAAAGGCGCAGCGCACCACCTGTCTGAACAACATCAAGGAACTTTTGCTGGCGCATGTCATGTATGGCACGGATTACAATGACAGCATCGCTTTGCCAAATGATTCAGCCACGGACGGTGCAGGTGTTGCTGGATGGCTTTATAAAAACTCCGGGGTCACCCCGGCAGGTTTGAGTGGAGGGGTGCCGGCGGGGATAAGTTGGTTCCTACTTGGGCCTGAGGGCGGTGTTTTTTGGCCTTACGTGCGCGGCAATGGAAACACCACCGGAAAGTCAGTAAACAATATAAGCCCAGATCATCAGGTGCCGGTTGAATGGAAATTATATCAATGCCCTTTGGATCCGCCTCCCGCCTTTGCCAACCTGTTTAACAGCCGCAATGTCAAGTTTACCAGCTATTGCATGAATTGGGGCGCGGATGATTTTTCCAGGAACTTGCATCTCAAGATCAGCAGTTTTATTGGATCCTGCTGGTTGCTCTGGGAGAGGGATAACACCACCAACAACCCCAGCGCCAATATTTACAAGGATGGCACGGGGACAGCCGTCAAGGGTATAGGCACCGTGCACGGCGGCGCGGGGGCAAACATGGGCTACATGGATGGCCATGCCGGTTTTGTGCTCTACAACACCTTTTATACCGAGGCCGCCCAACCATTCAAAAACGACCTTTATATAGCCACTGACACGGCAAATGGACAGTAATGACCACACGTCCGTGGGCCAACTTTAGCCACAATATTTCCCTCGAAAACCGTCAAACCTAAACCAAACACAAGTAGCCATATATGAAATCTATATACATTCGGGTTCATTCCTGGTTGAAACCTCAACCGAGGTTTATCAAAGTCGTCGGCGCATTTTGCGCCCTGCTCATGGTGCTCTTCACTGCCCGTGCCCAGTTCACGTGGCCTGTTTATGAGCCTTTCAGTGAATACACAAACACCCCTCTCGACCTCGGTGAAAATGAAACATCAAACTATTGGAACTTCGGGAATGGCTACAACGGGGTTAGTTCCTATGTCATCACCAACGCTGCGGCTCTGTCTTTTCCAGCGCTTTTTCCGGATCCTTATTCAACCAATCCAATGGGGGTCCAAGAAGTGCCCATCAACACCACCAGCGCAGACAGGGCCGCTTATTTTAGCCCGCAAACTGCCACTAATGTTTATGTCTCCTTCCTTTTGGATTATCAAAATAATGGCGGCGCCACTGCGGACCGTTGTGCCTTTAGCTTGATAACAGGAGGCACGTCCACAATCAATGGCGGGGTGGAAGGACAGGTTTTCACGGCTTTGTGGCTGACTCCGGATTACCGGTTGCAAGTCACCAAAAACTATCAAAGCGATCCCACTGCCTTTTCCGCGGCCACGCCTGTTCTCTCGACAAATGTGACTCATTTGATTGTGATGCGCTACATGCCGGTTCCAGGCGGATCGGACGAAGTGGATCTTTGGGTGGACCCGACACCTTTTGGGAATAACGCCAGCATTCCTCCGCCAACCATAAGCACCACAACCGGACCCAATATTTCCACCTTCGATAGCATGCTTCTGAGCAACCGCAAGCTTTTGAATGGAGTTTACTATATGAACGTCTTTCAAATTGACGAAATCCGGCTGGACAACACTTGGGCGGGCGTGACGCCACTGGCCACTCCAGCTCCTGGACCCATTTACGGGGTATCAGGCGGCGGCACGGGTTGCCCTGGTGATGTATTCCCCATTATTGTCAGCGGCTCTGTGTCCACCAACCAATATTTGCTTTTCACCAATGAAATCTATGCTGGTGTTTCGCTGCCCGGCAATGCCGATGGTTCAGCGTTAAACATGGGGTCTTATGCCGCCGTTGGCAGTTATTCCGTCTTGGCTACCAATCCTTTGACGGGTTATTCAGGTTGGATGTCCAATAGCCCAAGCATCCTGGTCCGTCAGGCGCCAGCCATTGTCACGGAACCCATACCTGCCATCACAGCCACCAATAACCGCGCGCAGTTTGTAGTCAGCGCCACAGGCGATGAAATCGGTTTTCAATGGTACAAGGATGGCATCGCGCTGACCAATGATTCGCACTTAAGCGGTGCATCCTCAAGCGCACTGGTGATCTGGCCTGCTGCCTTGGCTGACGAAGGCAATTATTATTGCGACATCACCAATCCATGCAGCGTGGCGCCTTTATACACCACCACCAATTCGCTGACCTTGGATGCGCCCAGCGATCTGATCTGGGCTGGGAATGCGTTTAACTTGGAAAACTGGGATATTTCCACCTCCTTCAATTGGAATAGTGGCTCCTCGGTCTTTAATGAAGGTGATAACGTCACATTTGATGACAGCTATCCAGCCAGTCAGTATGGAGCCATCATCAATCTTGAAGGAGTTCTGACACCAAGCATGATCACCTACAGCACTGCCCAACAATTGGGATTTGCAGGTAGCGGAACCATTGCCGGTACGGGTGAGTTGCTCATAACCGGGGCGGGACGTTTGGTCATCAGCAACACCTATGGCTCTTATTTGTCAAACCCCTATTCCGGAGGCACGGTCATTAGCAATGGAGCGGTTTACATCCAAAGCTGGACCAGTTTGGGAACAGGGCCCATCACGCTGGCCGGCGGAACGCTTGAGACCAAACTCAAAGGCAACAATGGTAAAGGACTGAACAATACCATCTATGTCACGGGCAACAGCGTCTGGCAGACAGACCAACCCGGAGAACAGTCCGCATCCCTTATGGCTCCTCTGATTGGCAGCGCCGGGACCACCATGACCTTCTCCAATAACAGCACAAGCACTCATGGACCAAACTGGGTGTATTTGAATGCGCCATCAACCAATGACTCGGCCATCATTCTTTCCTGCATGGAAACGAACCTTACCGGTGAATATTTATACATGGACCCGGGATCCGGCGCCCAAGTGTATAATGCGCCCATCACCGAAGGGTCCACCAACACCGGCGGGGTGGCAATGGTTGGAAAAGGGGCAGCCTATCTGAATGCCGCCAATGATTACAGCCTTGGCACCCTCGTCAGCGCGGGCATGCTTGCCGGCAGTGGAAGCGTCAATGGTTCGGTCACGGAAGGCTCCGGTGGAACATTGGGTGGCGGATCCCAAACTTCCATCGGCACCTTCACGGTCAATGGAAATATTACCATGAGTGGAAATGTTTATGTGCGGGTGGATAAATCCCAAACCCAACACAACGATGAGATAGCTGCAACCGGTGTAATCACCAACAGTGGTGCGGGCGTTTTGACAATCACCAATCTGAATCCCTCCGCACCGTTTGTGGCAGGGGACAACTTGCAGATATTCAACAGCGCTGTGAGCAACGGCCTGGCCATGACCGTGACTGGCAGTGGAGTAATCTGGTCCAATAACCTTGCCCTCAATGGTTCAGTGCAGGTTTATTCCGTGATTCCCAATTACTCAACGAACCTGAGTTACTCTGTGAATGGTTCAACCTTGAACATTTCCTGGCCAGCCACACATTTGGGTTGGATCTTACAGCAACAAACCAATGCGTTGACCGTGGGCATTTCCACAAATTGGGTGGATATCCAAGGCACAGCCAATGGCACCAGCTTGGCTGTGGGCATCAACACGAACACACCCGCGGCATTCTATCGCTTGCGCCATCCATAACGCTGAAATGCAAGCCGGCCTGCAAGCGCGGGCCGGCTTGCATGGCCCACTTTTCATGGCTGCCGATTTGAAACATTCACCGCCGGACTCATATCCGGACCGGGAAGCTGGGGGTGGGGGCTGACGTCATGAGAAGACGTCGAATCAACAACAACGGTGCAGGGGTGATCAATCCCTGCACCGTTTTGCGGGTTGTTAACGAAATATTTGAAACTGACTGCCTGGATTCAGATGCAGTGGATGTGTCTGCCACTTGGCAGGTGATCGCGGAGGAGTTGAGCGGCTATCAGGACTGCGCCTTGACCCTGGCCTTATGGAATCAAGAAAGCATGCCGGTCCGCGAAGTCGCCAGGCTGCTGGGTGTATCGAGGGAAAGAATATACCAGAAACATGCCCACGCCCTGCGCAAGTTGCGTGAACCAGGTTGCCTCCGACGAATTCAAAACTCCATCGTAGGCTGGCCTAATCTATTCAGAAACCCACCCCTGGCCTCCTTGACTAGGACCCAGCCTTGGGGCATGTCAGGCTCATATCGGAGGAGAAATTCCAAGCCCGATTGGATGGAGAATTCTCCGTCCAGCCGGATTTTTCCTCCTTCCAATCCGTGGCATGAAAGCGTTCAACATCCAATCCCTGCAAAACCGCACCGCGTGGCTGGGAGCAGCCGATGAATTTGGGTTGGAAATGGGATATCTTTCCAATTCCACATTTCAAAACGAATCAGAACAGGGCAAGCAAGATTATTCCTAAACCAAACGATTGGCTTGATTTCAGGGGGTTGACGGCCTGTTGTTTTCAACCCGAAAAGCAAAATGGAAAGGGTCAAGGTGCGGCAAGATGCTGGATCGGAAATGCTTTGGAAAAATTGAAACCATACCCGAAGCAGTCTGGTGATATTGTTCCAAAGAGTTTGTCCAAAGTTGATTGGCGCAGATTGGCCTTTTGAATTTCGTTTTTCGACTTGAATTAAACGGTATCCACGTCTGGAACCCCGTCCAAGGAGGGATAGGTTCCTGGGAAATTGGCTTTTTTGAGTCATATTTGGGCCCATGCTGATAACTGCCAGTTGTCGAAGGCTTTTTCAATGGTTCGCCGGCTTTGCGGACGTATTACAAATGAGTTATGACGGGGTCGGGTTATTTTCCCTGAAAGACCTGCATTGCCTGGCGGAAGGTGTCTGGCAGGCCCCAGAGGTCAAAAGCGGTGATGATCAAGGCGGAGCACCAACCCATAATCATCAGAGGCAGGCCTAATTTCCATTGTCCCATCCGGCGGCGGGAACAGGCAAAATACAAAAGTGGGAACATGGCGAAAGGCAGTTGCAATGCCAGAATCACCTGGCTGAAGACCAGAAGGTCGTTCACATTGCCAGCCCCATGGATTCCAACAAAGAGGGCCGTGGGAAGAATGGCCAGGGATCGGGTGAGCAAACGTCGTTTCCAAGGGGCAATTTTCCAATGCATGAAGCCTTCCATAACCACCTGGCCTGCCATCGTCCCCACGATGGTGGCGCTTTGCCCGCTGGCAAGCAAAGCCACCGCAAAAATGGTTCCCGCAGCAGCCGTGCCAAGGAGGGGGGCAAGGGTCAGGTAGGCCGCCTGAATCCAATCCGTCTGGTCGTTGAATTGTTGAATGCTTCCATCAGGCAATGGAATCCCGGTTTTTCCAAAAAAGACAATCGCCGCAAGAATCAAAATCGCCGCATTTACAAGGAATGCCGCGGAGAGGTTGGTCACCACATCCAGGGAATTGAACCGGATGGCCTGGCGGATGGAATTATCGTCGTTTTGAATCTGGCGGCTTTGGACCAGAGCCGGGTGCAGATACAGGACATGGGGCATGACCGTGGCGCCGATGATGCCGATGGCAACATAGATCATGGTTGGAGAATCCAGGCGCGGGGTGAACAGGGAACGGGCAATTTCACCAAAACCCGGATGGGTCTGGGGCAGAACGAAGATTTCCAGGAAAAAACAGGCGGCAATCGTCAAAACCAGCAGCAAGATGACAGCCTCGATGGAACGCATTCCCAGCCTTTGCATTCCCAGCAAAAGCAGGACATCTGCACCGGTGATCAAAACACCCCAGAAAACGGGTATATGAAAAAGCATGGTCAGGGCGATGGCCCCGCCGAGGACTTCGGCCATGTCACAGGCGATGATGGCCACCTCCGCCATCAGCCAATTTGGCATGCGCGTCCAGCGCGGGAGCCAGTCGTGGCTGCATTGTGCCAGGTCGCGTCCAGTGGCCACGCCTACTCGGGCGGCGATGACTTGCAGGACCATCGCCATCAGGCTCGCCAGGGCCACCACCCAGAGCAGCCGGTATTTGAATTGTCCACCCGCCTGCAGGTCGGTTCCCCAATTGCCAGGATCCATGTAGGCCACGCTCACCAGGGCGGCGGGCCCGGCAAAGGCGCGAAACTGGCGCCAAAAACCCGCCTGCCAATGAGGCACACGCACCGTGTGATGAATCCCTTCCAAGGACACCGGACCCACCCGCGGTGGATTGGCTGGTGCCGGAACGGGCAAACTGGATGGAGCGGTCTTCATGGCTGCCGGTTGCGTTCTCAAGGCGCCGCCTTTTAATTATGTAACCCATGCTACAAAAGGCGGGGTGGGCGTCAATTCAAAATGTAGCGTCTGCTACAAATTTCTGGACAATCGTCCGGCTTGGGTCTTCAATGAGGCATCATGCCTCGTTTATTCCATGCCGTCCCAAAGGCCGAAGTCCGGCGCGCCGAGGGAATGCGCCGGTCCCGACGGGACCGCGCGCTGGAGGTGGCCCAGGATTATGTGGAGGCCATAGCCGAACTGGCCGGGCAACAGGAAAGGGTTCGGGTGGTGGACCTGGCGAGGCGCATGGGAGTGACTCATGTGACCGTAAACCGCACCATTGGCCGCCTGCAAACGGCTGGCTATGTGACCATGGAACCCTACCAGTCCATTTTTTTGACCCAGTCCGGTTGGAAAATGGCCCGGGAATGCAAGCAACGTCATGAAACCGTGGTGGCGTTTTTGCGGTGGTTGGGGGTTTCTGAAAAAGCAGCAGAATTGGATGCCGAGGGGATTGAGCATCATGTCAGCCGCGAAACCCTTTCGGTTTTTCGCGCCGTGCTGTGCGGCAGGGCCTTCCCAAGCGGATTAAAGGAGGCGGTTGAAGGCTTCGAATGAATCCAGGGCGCTCGTGAGCCTTTTCAAATCCTCCACGGAATGTTCACTCGATATGACAAATCGAAATGCAGCAGATTCTGATGCCGCTGAATACCTGAGCTGGGAAGGGTAAATGCCTGCCTTGAGCAATTGGCTCCCGAGACGGGTGGATGCGGCAGGCGACAAGTCTGGGAGACGCACGATGGGCCCTGGATTTTCAGGGATCGGCCAGCCGGTTATTCGCAATTGTTCCCGAACCAGCCGGGTGTGCTGGTGGAGTCGAATTCGGCGGGAAGCGCCCTTTTGTAGTAGCCGCACAGCGGTCAGTGCAGCGCCAGCGAGAGGCGGTGGAAGGGGAGTGCTGCCCTTGAAAATTCCGCTGTGTTCGAAAATTTGATGGCGCAGCGGGCTGTCGCACAATACCACGCCGCCCGCCGATCCAAAGGCCTTGGCCAGGCTTGCACATAGAATAATGCGTTCATGGTCCACACCAGCCGCTTCCGCAGTTCCGCCACCCGTCGCTCCCAGCACTCCCACCCCGTGGGCGTCATCCAATAAAATCCGCCCTTCACGCGGCAGGATTTTCATGTATTCCCGCAGGGGAGCCACCGATCCATCATGTGAAAACAAACCATCCGTGAGAACCACAGGCCGGCTCGGCTTTCCTGGCTTGGCAAGGAGCGAACGAAGATGCCCAACATCCCGGTGACGAAACACCATCACCGGGCAATTCAAATACCGCGCCGCATCCTGCAAGGCTCCATGGGCCCATTCATCCACAAACGCATGGGTGAAAGTCCCAGCCAAACCTTGGGCCGCCGCCAGGGTGGCAGAGTACCCAGAATTCAAGAGCACGGCTGATGTGAATCTAAAAAATTCAGCCAGGCTTTCCTCTAATTTGGAATACAGCGAACGATTGCCGGTCGTGATTCTTGAAGCAGCCACATTCAGCCCCTCCTTATTCATGAGGCTGGCGGCGGAAGCAACCAAGCGTGGGGATCCCGCCAGCCGGAAGTAATCGCATCCTGAAAAATGCAGCAACCGGCGCCCGCGCCAGATCAAATGGTTCTGGCCTGCCAAGGCAAGCTCGTCTGAAGGCTGTTCCCGCAAGCCCATGTTTCGAGCTTAAACCCGTCCCGGGGTCTTTCCCATGCCAAAGTGGATTTGCCTGAATTTTTTCGGAAACTCCAAACTATTTCAAAATGCGGCACTGGATGTGCTAAATATCTCTTAGGTTCGGGCAGTGGTGACTCACGTAGCCTCCCCTTGAATAAATGGGCCGACAATGATACCACTGCCCGACCTGCTTTTCTGAAAAACACTCTGCGGGGTTCCGGGGGTGCAAACCCCGTTTCACCCTGATCTCCCAGAAGCCAGGAGGCCATCCACCTTCCGTTCTTGTTTACTTGGGCTTTGTTGCCGCCGTCATTACAGCCCGCCACGGGGATGCGCCGACAACTCCGCCTCGCCCAAGGCCAAAATCCCCAGTCGCAGCACCCTTCCCAATTTTCAGACCGGCTCTTATGTCCAGAAGCCGGCTTGAGCTGTTTGATAATCAAACAGTCCAATTGAGTATTGTTGCAGTCGAAGTTGGAAGCCTGCCTGCGAATCCTGGCCGGCGGGATTGCTTCAATGGGTTTGGGAAGGCAGTGGGGCGGAAAAATTGTGCTCCCTGCTCTCACGCAAAGCAGCATAGCCCACCCAGACCACAAAAAGAATCAGGCCCAGAACAACTGCGGCAGCCACAAACCACGGCCACCGGTATTGGGGCCGAACCTCCTCAGAACTGCCACTGGAATCAGTGAGGCGGATATCGCGGTTTTGATCAGGCTCTGGCATGCCGGTCACACAGTGACACAAATCTGGCAGGATGAAAGATTAAATGTGGAATCCTAAAAGAGCAGGGAAAACTCGACCCCTGGGCGGAAATGGATATGCTGGGTGGCGATTGACTTGATGCACGAGGACGATCCACCGGAAAAACCAGAGGTCACCCCGGCTGTGGTGACAGCCGGAGAGCACTCCTATGAAGTGTTTCGGAATGGCAATTTCGTCCGGTATTTGCTGGGGCGCCTCCTGGCATCCCTGGGTCAGCAGATGCTTGTGGTGGCCGTGGATTGGGAGCTTTACGAACGCACCGGTTCGGCTTTGCCGCTGGCCTTTGTAGGTTTGACTCAGATGGTGCCGATGCTGCTTTTTACCCTTCCTGCAGGTCATCTGGCCGACACATATAACCGGAAGACATTGATTTTTTGTTCCACCCTGATGCTTTCCGCAGCAAGCTTGGGATTGACCATCGCATCGCTTTTGACGTTATCCCTGGCATGGTTCTACATTTTCCTGTTTTTAATAGGCGGCGCCCGCACTTTTTTGTGGCCCGCCAGCGCCGCTTTTGTAACCGGCTTGGTGCCGCGCCACCAACTGGCCAGGGCCATCACTTTCAACAGCGGAGTGTTTCAGATCTCTTCGGTGGCGGGGCCGGTGGCGTTCGGTTTGGTGATGACCCTCACCTCTTCCCCAGGACGCCCGCACTCAGCATGGTCGGTTTATGCGTTCAATGCCTTGGCCGCCTTGGCCTGTTCTGTCCTCGTGGCGTCCATTCGCCACGAGCACAAGGTCAAGGCTCCGGAACCGGTTTCATTTCGCAGCTTGCTTGAGGGGTTCCGTTTTGTTTACCAAAATAAAATCATCCTTGGGGTGATCACACTCGATTTGTTTGCGGTGCTGTTGGGGGGGGCGGTGACGTTGCTCCCGATTTTTGCGAAGGATGTTTTTGCCAGCGGCGCCGCCGGGCTGAGCTGGCTGAGGGATGCGATGGCCATTGGCGCGGTGACTTGCGCGATCGTGGTGGCTCATCGTCCGCCGCTGCAAAAGGCTGGGCGAACCATGTTATGGGCGGTGGGCATTTTCGGCGCGGCCACCATTTTGTTCGGCCTGGCGAACAAAAACTGCCTGGGCCAATGGTTAAGCCTGCCCGTTTCCGCATGGTTTTGGTTCGCCTTCGCCATGATGGTGCTGGCAGGGGTCGTGGATCAAATCAGCGTGGTGGTTCGCCAAACATTGGTGCAGATATTAACCCCCGATGAGAAGCGGGGGCGGGTTTCAGCCGTCAACAGCCTGTTCATTGGAACATCAAACGAACTGGGGGGCTTCCGATCCGGACTGGTTGCCTGGTTTTTTACCAGGGCCACAGTTTTGGGCAGCCCGGAAGCCACCGGAGCCATTGTTTCCACCGTGAGTGGCGGGCTGGGAACCATTCTGGTGGTTTTGGCTGTGGCCTTGGCCTGGCCGGAAATCCGGCGCTATGGCAAGCTGGCATGAGAGCTGGGCCGAAAAGGACAGAAGACCCCGGCGGCCAGGCGGGTTTGGAAAGGATTTGACCCTTTGCCAAGGAGGATTATTTTCTAGATATGCGAATTTTAATGGCTGGACTGGTTGCTGGCATGATGGCCGCGGGGTCGGTGTGGGCGCAAGACGCCGCCGTTCAGCAACGTTTTGACGAATTGGAGGGGCGGATTCAAACTCTTGAGGAAGGACAAATCCAGTTAGGCAAGAGGTTGGATGCCTTGGAAAAACAAGTTTCCGACATTTCAGACAAAGCGAATCAGCCGGTTGCGAACAACAGCGCCAGCCAGGAGGATTTGAAAAAGCTTGCCGAACAAGTCCAGGAGATTGACCAGAAACGTCAGGCAGACCGGGAACTCATCCTAAAGCAGTTGGAAAAACTCGGCAAAATGGGTGATGGCAGCGGTTCGCGCCGTACCGAGAGCAGTTCGGATTCAAACGATGGAAGCAGCAGGTTGGCGGCGGGCCAATCTTCCACAGCCGCGGGGCCCCAGTCTGGACATCCTTACACGGTTGCCCCTGGCGATACCTTGGCTGCCATCGCCAAGGCCTATCGCGCTCAAGGCGTGAGGGTGACCGTTAAAGAAATCCTGGCTGCCAATCCGGGTTTGGACGCAAACCGGCTTTACGTGGGCAAAAAAATATTCATTCCGGATCCCATGGCCAAATAATCTCTGCATGAACCTCGATTCAGGTTCAGGGGTTCAATGGGCGGATTTTTTCGTGGAATGCCCTTCGCTGACCGCTGCGGCCTGCTGAAACATCCGGGTCAATGCACCTTGAAATGGATAAGCAGAATGCCAGCAGCGGCAAAAAGGCAGTAAAAGCCAAAAAATTTCCAGCGTCCGGCCTCAAGCCAGCGTGAAAGCCATTTCAAAGCAAGAAGCCCCGCCAGAAAGCTGAGCACCATGCCAGCCAGGCAGGCCACGATAAGGTGCGAAAAGGAGGAATGATCACCCAAGTTATGGTGTTTCATGAGGCGGTGCGCCTCGTGCCCAATGACCAGCGGCGTGAGGACCACCGCGAGGGCAAAACTGAATTCCTCCAGCTTTTGTTTGGGCAGACCCAGTAATAAACCGGCAGAGATGGTGGCACCGGATCTTGAAAACCCGCGAAAAGGAAGGCAAAAACCCTGGACGATGCCAATCCACAAGGAGTGGCAGGGCTGAAGGTCGGGGTTGCGCGGCGCCTTTGATTCGCGAAGGCCAGCTATGAGGATCAGGATTCCTGACGCCACCAAGGCGCCGGCGATGAGCGGTAAATTATTGAAAAGGTCCTCCACCTCCGCATTCGGGTTGGCGCGCCTGAGCGCCTTTTCCAAAACATACTTGAGGCCCAGCCCCACCACCCCGGTGCATGCGGTTGCGAGCAGGATTTGCATGGCAAACCACTGAAACTGGGCCTTGGAGGCAAAACAATGCCGGCGCCAATCAGACCAGAAATACACAATCACCGCAAACATGGTCCCGGTGTGCAGCATCAGCAAAAACATCACCATCTCGGGGCTGGATGGATCAAGGTGCATCCACTTTTCAGCAGCGATGACGTGTTGCAGCAAAAGCTGAATGACCTGATTGCGGGAGAAACCGTGTGCGAGCGTGTAATTGCGGTTCGCACTGTTCCAGTTCGCACGAGCCAAACCTGCCCTGCGGCCACTCGCCC
>DAIDJC010000078.1 GCA_027451565.1 Limisphaerales bacterium
ATGCGGGCGAAGTGCTGGTTGCCCTCTTGGGCAGCAAGGAGCATCCCGAATATAAAACCCGCCTGGGGCGGTGGGCCAGGAGATTACTCAAAGACAAGGTCGAGCAACTGATTACGCAGGCCCGCAAGGAATGCGTCGGCAAATCCAATGCCCAAGCGGTCGAGGACGCACTAACCTATTTCGTCAACAATACCACGCGCATGCAATACGGCACCTTTCGCCGCAAAGGCTTCTTTATCGGTTCGGGCGTCATTGAAGCGGGTTGTAAAACCGTGATTGGCACCCGCTGCAAGCAATCGGGCATGTTCTGGAGCGAGCCGGGTGCCGAAAACATTCTGGCATTGCGCTGCATCCACAGCAGCCGCCGCCTCCCTGACTTCTGGAAATACCGCCTAAACCATCACGCCGCCAGCAACGACTCCCTCGCCTTGTCCGCGTAGCAGAAGAAATCTGTCGTGCGCCCGGTCTGCGAAGGGATGGGGAAAACAAAGTGACACCCGGACCCCTTTTGCGCATGCTGGCATGTCATGCAAAATTTTCTTTTCCAAAGGATGCCATCCGCCGGGTTGAGGACCTTCCTGGCAGTGCTGGCGCTGACCTGCTGCATGCGCAGCGGCGCCTCGGTGCGGGTGGACATTCCAATGGGGCCGGTGGGACCTGGCATTTCCAACGATTTCACAGGTTTGAGCTTTGAAATGAGTTATGTGCTGCCAGATGCCCGGGGCGGGCATTTTTTCCGGCCTGAAAACGAGGCCTTGGTGGCAATGTTTCACACGCTGGGCGTGCGGGTCTTGCGCGTGGGGGGAAACACGGCGGATCGTGCCACGCTTCCTTTGCCCTCGCATGAGGACGTGGACAGCCTCTTTGATTTTGCGGCTGCGGCAAAGGTTCGCGTGCTTTTCACCCTGCGCCTGAAAACATCCAATCCCGCGTGGGCCTCGGAGATGGCCGGGTATATCATGAGACATCACGGGGCCCAGGTGGAAGCCATGGCCATTGGCAACGAACCGAATGTGTATTACAAAACCTTCGGCGCCTACCTGGCCCAGTGGAGGCCGGTGGCGGAATTTGTCATGCAATCCAATGGCAATGATTATCCCGGGCTGAAACTGGCCGCGCCGGGAACCTCGCCCGGGCATGAATTTTGGGCGCGCGACATGGCCGCAACCTTTGGAGGGCACGGCCTGGTTTCATTGATCAGCCAGCATGATTACCCCGGTGGCGACGCGCGCCGGGCCACCAATGCCCCCGCCGCCCGGGACCGCCTGCTCTCGCCAGCCATGGATTTGCACTATGCAAAATTTGCCGCCGGATGGGTTCCAACTGTCCTCAGCAACGGCCTGCCCTACCGCCTGGAAGAAGCCAACAGTTTTTACGATGGAGGCGCCAAGGATGTCAGCGATACCTTTGCATCCGCGCTTTGGGGCCTGGATTACCAATGGTGGTGGGCCGCGCATGGCTGCGGCGGGGTGAATTTTCACACCGGCGACAAGGTGGCGGCACGCGATGAAAACAAGCCGTGCCGCTATGCCGTTTTTTGGACGGCTCCCGATGGTTATCAAGTCCATCCCCTTGCCTATGCGCTGAAAATGTTTTCTTTGGCTGGCCCGGGACACCTTCTGTCCACACGGATCAACAACGAGGATGGACTGAATATTTGCGCTTACGCGTTGATCTCCCCTGAAGGAGCCATCACGGTGACACTGATCAATCGGGACCATGGCCCCAATGGCAGGCCCGCAACGTTCGTTTTAAATCCTGCGCTTCCCGATTCAAGCGCCAGTTGCATCGAACTGACGGCCCCTGGAAACAGTGTGGAGGCCGAGGATGGCATCCTGCTTGGCGGATCAAGCATCGGCACCGATGGATCATGGAACGGACATTGGAAAGCCATGCCCCGACAAGCAGAATCTGGCACTTACCACCTGACCTTGCCTCCGGCCAGCGCTGTTCTGGTTAAAATCAGCCCTGCCGGACGGTAAAAAATCAGAATCCGCATCTTAATTGCCATCTTTTTTAGTTTCCAAACTCGTCAAAACCGCCGTTTCCAACTAGTCTCCATTCCTGAAGCAATCATTCTATGAATCTCAATTACAAGTCGTTTTGGAGTCTTTTTGCCTTTTGCTGTCTTGTGGGAATCAGCCGGGGCAACCCGGTGCCCGGCCATCTGCTTTGCGAGGACATGGATCAACCCTTGGGGATTGACGCGAATCCGCCCCGGCTGAGCTGGACTTTGTCCTCCGCTGACCGGGATGAAATGCAAAGCGCTTACCAAATTGTTGTCGCCTCCTCATTAAAAAAGCTCAAGGCGGATCAAGGTGATCTTTGGGATAGCGGGCGGGTGGCTTCAGGCCAATCCATACAGGTTCCTTATGGAGGCCAGCCGCTCACTTCGCGGGAACTGTGTTTTTGGAAAGTGCGGGTATGGGATAACCGGGGGCGCGTGAGCGACTGGAGCGCGCCAGCCACCTGGAGCATGGGGATTCTAAACCCGGCAGACTGGGGATCTGCAAAATGGATCGGCTTGGATGGCATTGTGGCCACCAATTACCTGACCGGGGCGCAGTGGATCTGGGCTCCAGGCCAGCCAGAATTAAACCAGACTTCCACAGTCTGCTATTTCCGCCATGAAGTGACCTTGCCGGCGAATAGAATCATCAAGAGCGCCGATTTCCAATACACCGGGGACAATGAGGGTCGCGGATGGATCAACCACTTTGATTTGGGCGCGCGCAACAACCACCACACGGTCAAGTTCAACGACATTACGACGCGTCTGGTTCCCGGGCAAACCCTGGTTTTTGGCCTGACAGGAACTTATCATGGAGGGCCTGAACCGGCGGGGGTGGTGGGTCTGTTGGAGATTCATTTCACCGAGGGCCCGCCGATGTTGATTCCGACGGATAAAACATGGCTCGTTTCCACCAATGAGCAGACCGGCTGGCTGGACACGGGTTTTGATGATTCGCACTGGGCCCCCGCACTGGAGTTGGGCGCAGCAGGCGTGGAACCCTGGGGCGCCATTCGATCCGCCGAACCGCGAACGCTGGCAGCCCGTTATTTGCGAACCGAGTTTGTGGTCTCCCAGCCCCTGGCCCGGGCCACGGTTTATTACTCCGGCTTGGGATTGTCGGAATTGCATGTGAACGGCCATAAAGTGGGCACGCGGGTCCTGTCCCCGGCCTTTGCCCAATACAACAAGCGCGATTTCTATGTCGCCGAGGATGTCACCAAGAGGCTCAAGTCAGGGACCAATGCCATGGGCGTTATTTTGGGCAATGGCCGGTTTTTTGCGGACCGCAGCCAGGTGTATTCCGGGACGGCTAATTTTGGATTTCCGAAGCTCCTGCTGCAACTTCATCTGGAGTATGCCAATGGCCGCACCGAGGACATCGTGAGCGACCCGACGTGGCAACTGACAACCAACGGCCCCATTGTGGCCAACAACGATTATGACGGGGAAG
Source organism: Limisphaerales bacterium (assembly GCA_027451565.1). Taxonomy (GTDB): domain Bacteria; phylum Verrucomicrobiota; class Verrucomicrobiia; order Limisphaerales; family UBA11358; genus UBA11358. The sequence continues at coordinate 3,465 of DAIDJC010000078.1, forward strand.
AATATGACGCCCGAAAGGAACTGTCAGGCTGGGACAAGCCCGGGTATGCCGCCGCTTCCTGGCAGGAGGCTCAAAAAGTATCCGCCCCGGGCGGCCAGATTTCCGCGCAAAACATGGAACCCATCCGCGTGACGGGCACGATCAAGCCCGTGTCCATGCGTGAACTCAAGCCGGAGGTTTATATCTATGACATGGGCCAAAACATGGTGGGTTGGTGCCGACTGCGGGTGAAAGGACCGGCTGGAACACGAGTGACACTTCGCCATGCGGAGACCTTGTATCCGGATGGCTCGCTCTACATGGCCAATCTTCGAGGCGCCCGGGCCACGGACATTTACATTCTTCGAGGCAACGGAACCGAGTCTTGGGAGCCTCGATTCACCTCCCATGGATTTCGATTTGTGGAAATGACCGGGTACCCCGGCCGCCCAACACTGTCAACCCTGGAGGGATGCGTGGTGAATGATGATCTGCAAACAAATGGAACCTTTGAATGCTCCAACCAATTGCTGAACCAAATATACAAGGCCATCGTTTGGGGAACCCGTGGAAACTATCGAAGCATGCCCACAGATTGCCCGCAGCGGGACGAAAGACAGGGTTGGCTGGGCGATCGCTCCGAGGAATCCCGGGGCGAGACATTCCTTTTTGACAATTCGGATCTTTACGCCAAATGGTTGCAGGACATGGCCGATGCCCAGCGGCCCAATGGCAGCGTTCCTGATGTGGCTCCGGCGTTCTGGCCCATTTATTCAGACAATGTGGTGTGGCCCAGCAGCAGCGTCATCATACCCAGCATGTTGCGGGATCAATTTGATGATCAGCGGACCATTGCCGTTCACTATGCCAGCATGAAGGCATGGATGGACCACATGAAGCAATATTTGAAGGGCGGCTTGATTTCCAAGGACAGCTACGGGGACTGGTGCGTGCCGCCGGAAAGCCCCACTGAAATCCATTCCCACGACCCCGCCCTGAACACGGACAAAACCCTGCTGGCCACATCGTATTTTTACCACGACCATCTTTTGATGGCCCAGTATGCCGCGATGCTGGGAAAGACTGTTGACCAACGCGCCTTTGAGGATCAGGCCTCGGAAATCAAGGCCGCCTTCAATCAAAAGTTCCTGGACCGGGACCGCGGCCAATACAGCAACGGCACCCAGACATCCTGTGTGCTGCCCCTGGCATTCGGGCTGGTGCCGCAGGACTATCGCGCCCGTGTGTTTCAGCATCTGGTGGATGACATACAATTCAAAACCCATGGCCACATTGGCACCGGCCTGGTGGGCGGGCAATACCTTTGCCGTGTGCTGACGGACGGAGGGCGTCCGGATTTGGTTTACACCATTGCCACCCAGACCAATTATCCCGGCTGGGGGTACATGATGGACCATGGGGCGACCACCATCTGGGAACTTTGGAATGGCAACACGGCCGATCCCACCATGAACTCCGGAAACCATGTGATGTTGATAGGCGATTTTGTGGTTTGGCTTTACGAGGATCTTGCCGGCATCCGGTCCGATTCCCAGCAACCTGGTTTCAAGCATATCATCATGCGCCCGGATCCCGTGGGTGATTTAACCCATGTCTCCGCCACCCACAGATCCCCATACGGATTGATTTCCAGCCAGTGGCATCGCAAGGGAAATGCCTTCGACTGGCATATACAAATCCCGCCCAACACCACGGCCACAGTTTATGTTCCAGCCCGTTCAATGGAGTGCGTCCGCTCCGGCGCGGATATTCCAAAAGGCTTTGAAAACGGGCGGGCTATTTTTGAATTGGGCAGCGGATGTCACCACTTCAGGAGCATTCTGGATCAGCCGTGAAATTTTCAGCCCGCAAAATCAAGACCTGGCTGCAGACCTCGGCGGCGGCGACTGTTCTTTTCGCCATTCCAGCAGTGGGCGCTGTCGGTGCGCCAAGCCATGCCAACCCGGTGGTCGCCTCTGAATTCATTTATTTGAAGGCCCCGTTTCGGTCCTGTCATGCCTCCACGCTGGTTGAAACCTCCTCAAACCTGGTCGCCGCATGGTTTGGCGGAACTGCGGAACGCAACCCGGACGTCTGCATCTACGTTTCCCGGCTGGAAAACCACGCCTGGTCCACACCCATGAAGGTTGCGGATGGGGTTGGATTCACCACCAACCGTCAGCCTTGCTGGAATCCCGTTCTTTTTCAGCCGCAACACGGTCCCTTATTGCTTTTTTACAAAGTGGGTCCCAAACCTTCGGCATGGTGGGGCATGTGGACCACTTCGCCGGACAACGGCATAACATGGACCAAACCAGAGCGTTTGCCGGATTCAGTCCTCGGCCCCATCAAGGATAAACCGATTCAACTATCGGATGGCGTCATCGTGTCTGGAAGCAGCACGGAAAATGAGGGGCGACATGTGCATTTTGAATTGTCCAAGGACAACGGCCAAACATGGTCCTGCACCCCGCCGGTGGAAGGGTCCGGGGATTTGGGAGCCATCCAACCCACACTTCTGATCCTGGCCAACGGCCATTTGGAGGCTTTGGCCAGGACAGACAAAGGCCGGATTGGCGTGACCTTTTCCTCCGATGAAGGACGCACATGGAGCGCCATGAAACCCACTGACCTGCCCAACCCCGATTCAGGAATAGATGCCGTGACTCTGGCGGATGGCCGTCAGTTGCTGGTTTACAACCACAATGTACGGGGTGGTTCCTTGAACAAGGGCCGAAGTCCCTTGAACGTGGCCTTGTCCAGGGACGGAATTCATTGGATGGCAGCGCTTGTCCTGGAAAACAATCCCAAGGCGCCGAGCGGGTTTTCTTATCCTGCGGTGATTCAGACGCGGGATGGATTGGTGCATATCACCTACACCTGGGAACGCCGGCGAATTCGTCATGTGGTTGTGGACCCGGCGCTGTTGAACCCCCTTCCCATGACTGATGGAAAGTGGCCGGATTAAGAGGTTTCGGACAGACCTGGCTTTTATTTGTTTTCAGCCAGGCTTTTGAACCGGCACATTTCCGGTCGAATTTTTCTCCAAACGGCCCAGCAACCGCAGCAGACCATCCAGAATGGTCAATGGATGCGGCGGGCATCCGGGAATGAAAAGGTTGACAGGCACCAAGGACCCCGCGCCATTATGCACCTGGGGATGTCCCACAAAAGGGCCGCCCGCAATGGCGCAGGCACCCACGGCAATGACAATTTTCGGGGCGGGCACGGCGTCATAGGTTTTCTTGAGCGCCAATTCCATGTTCCTTGTCACCGGACCGGTGATGAGAAGTCCATCAGCATGCCTGGGAGACGCCACAAACTGGATGCCAAAGCGTCCAAGGTCCCAGCCAATGGTGCCCAGAACGTTGGTATCGGCTTCACAAGCGGCGCAGCCACCTGCGCTGACGACCCGTAACCGCAGGGAACGACCGAAAAGTTTGCGCAACTTCCCGTCCAAGGCGTGTGCCAGCCGAACGGTTTCATGTTCCGGTTCGCCCAGAAGGAGGTCCTCCCGCCGAAGAACAGACATGCGGTGATCACCGGTTTGTGTGATGGCTTTTGCCGGGCAGGTTTCCACGCAGGCGGCACAAAAAATGCACCGGCCCAAATCCAGTTGCATCGGTTTTCCTGCCGGGCGGGAAATGGCCTGCGTGGGGCAAACCGGTAGGCAGGCGCGGCATTCGTCCGCACATTTTGAGGCATCCACACGAAGAGCGCCCCCGTGGCGGTCGGGCAAAGCCGGGGCGGGTCCCGCGGGATAATCCATGGTTTGGCATCCGCGCTTGAGGCGATGGATGAGGGTATCAATGGCAAACATATTTTAGGAGCGGTTTTACAAGTCAAAGCCGCAGTAGGAGAGGTTGAAGCTTTTGTTGCAGATGGGAAAATCCGAAATGGCTGCGCCGCGCAAGGCAAGTGACAGGCCCATCCAGTTGTGAAATGAGGGGTCTATAATCTTATAGCGGCGAAATCGTCCGACGGAATCGGTCACGGCCACATGGCACACTTCACCGCGCCAACCTTCGACCAGGGCCACGGCCAGCGTGTCCGGGGCGGGCGGCAGGGGTTCGAGGCTGCAGGGGCCCTCAGGCGCCAGAGGCATCTGTTCAAGCAGATATTCGCCGGAACGCTGGATTTCCAGCGAGCGCACTTTGGCGCGGGCAAAAATGTCGCCGCCAGGCCACACGGCAACCGGCGCCTGCCCGAAACGATGCCAGCCTGCCGGATGATCGTAACGCACATCCCGCACGATGCCACAGGCGCGCGCCGCGGGGCCGACCAAGCCAATTTCTGCGGCCTGCGCGGGAAAGACCGTGCCTGTATTTTCAAAACGCGTGCGCACCGAAGCCGCATCCCAGAACCACGCCACCGCCTGCCGGGTGTCGGCGAGCGCGGTTTTCAACCGCATCATCAACTGTGCCGCGCGTTCGGGTTCGAGATCGTGACGGCAGCCGAAAGGGCGCACCAGACCGCGGCCAAAACGATTGCCGCAAATCATCGCGGTGAGGTTTAGAAAATCACCGCGAATCTTGCCGCACGCCGACATTGCGGGCAGGAAAGCCACATCTCCGGCCAGCGCACCCATGTCCCCGGTGTGGTTGGCGAGGCGTTCGAGTTCGAGCGCCATTGCCCGCAGCCATTGGGCGCGCAATGGGGCCTCCGTCCCGGCGAGAGCCTCCATGACCGCCGCGTGCGCAGTCGCGTGCGCGATGGTGGTGTCGCCAGCCACGGTTTCCATCTGGCTCATCGTCGCCCTGTGCGGACCGCCAATGAGCGCTTCCTCGACACCGCGATGCTGATAGCCCAGGGCGATTTCAAGGTGCAGCACCTCCTCCCCCGCGCATTGAAAGCGGAAGTGACCCGGTTCAATAACGCCGGCATGGACGGGCCCAACTGCGACTTCGTGAACTTCGCCGCCCGCCACGCGGAAAAATTCCCCGTTCGCGGGCGCGTTGCCGTTTTCATTCGCGCGCCGAACCGGCTTGAGCCAGGGATGCCCCCCGGGCACGAGACCGTGTTGCTCCCATACTTCGCGCTCGAACAAATGCGCTTGCGGATGCGTCACAGTGAGCGACGGATAGCCGCCAGCAAAAGGCGTGCTGCGTCCGACCGCCAGCGCATTGTCTGAATCAAAAGCCAGCACGGCAACGAGTCTCGTTTGGCCCTGATCCCGCACGCCAAACCATGCGCACAGGCGCGCCCCGCGATTTAATTCATTCGCGGTGGCGCGGACAAATTCCGCTGCCGGCCAGGCGGGGATTTCCGCCCACGGGAAACTGGCGGCGTTGGCCAGAAGTGCAAATGGTGTGGTGGTGCTCATGGGGTTGGATAAAGTTGGGCGACGGCCGCCAACCACGATTCACGCAGGATTGCCGGTGTGAAAAGTCCGAGCCAGAGGGAAAACCCCAGCAGAAGCAGCGGCGGCACAACCACACCCGCCGTTTCGACAAAAAGTTTTGCGTTTTTCCGCGTCGCCGGGCGGGGACGGCCATCAACAATCCCAAAGACCACGCGTGTCAGCCCAAAGAAGGAAAGCAGCAAAAAGCCGAGAAACATCGCGATGGCCAGGCGGTGATGGGCAGCCAGACCGGCACGCACGACGAGCAATTCACTGAAGAACGGGGCGAAAGGTGGACACGCCGTGACGGCAAACATCCCGGTCACAAAGAGCGCCGCGGAACGCGGGGTGAGAGCAGCCATTCCGCGCACGTCATCCATCAAAGGCGAACCTGCGGCGCGGCGGATGTTTCCCGCGCTCAAAAACAGGGAACCCTTCGTCAGGCTGTTGCTCCACACATGAAAAAGCGCCGCTGCCGCGCCCGCCGCGCCGAACGCCGCGCCGATGCACAGGATGCCCATGTGTTCCACGCTGGAATAGGCCAGCATGCGCTTGTAATCGCGCGTCCCCAGCAGGAAGAGTGCGGCGATCAACATGGAAAAAAGCCCGATGACCAGCAGTGTGCGGTCGGCAATCGGGCCAACCCCGGAAGCCGCGACCACGGAGCGCACGCGGAGGATGGCTGTGAACGCCACCGTCGTGATGCCACCCGCAAGAATCGCACCCATGATGCCTGGCGCCTCCCCGTAAGCATCGGGCTTCCAAGTGTGCATCGGGGCCAGGCCCATCTTCGTGCCATACCCGACCAGCAGCAGCACCCAGGCCGTCAACACCCAAGGGCGTGACAACGCCGCGCCCTGGGCAGTCAATGCGGTGAAGGTTAAATCGCCCTGCCCCCCGCCATACAAGGACGCGTAACCCAGACAGAAAGAACCCAGCAACGACAGCGCAATGCCTGTGCCGCCGACGAGCAGGTATTTCCAAGTCGCCTCAAAGGCGCGCGGAGCGCCGTTGAAATGCAGAAGTGGAACCGCCGCGAGCGTGACCGCCTCGGTCGTGATCCAGAGCAAGCCCAGATGCCGGGCCTGATGACCGGCGCTTAACAACCCCAAAATGGCCAGCAGCGCAGAGACAAACACCCGGTTGGGACGCTCCGACCGGATGCGCAAGTAGGCAACCCCGTAAACCGCGCAGACGAGGAACAGCAAGGAAACCGCCGGCAACACCGCCCGGGCCAGCGGATCAAAACCCAGCCACGCATTCGGGGCTATAACGGGCGGATTGACAAACAGCCAAAGCGTCATGACAGCATGCACGAACCCGAAGACGGGCAGGAACCACGGGCGGGTGCGGTTGCCCGGCCAGAGCGCCGCCAGGGCGGCTCCGGCCAGAGGCACAATGATGAGGAGGAGCGGATTCATTCCCGTAGAGTGTTTAGCTTGCGAGTGTCGAGTGAATCAAAGGCCCGTTGGATGCGGTCCACGATGATGCCGATGATGAAGACGCCCACGGTGACGTCCAGTAGGATGCCCGACTCCACCAGCAACGGCGTCGAGTGAATGAGCAACAGGCCGAACAAATAAATGCCGTTCTCCAAAATCAGGTAGCCGCAGACCTGTGAAATGGCCTTGGCCCGGCCAATCAGCAGGATGAAGCCGGTCAGGATGGAGGCAATCGCGCCCGGAGCCAGCAGCGTGTCTGCGTGTTCCGGCAACAGCGGCAAGGCGCGTGCGAGAGCCACGGCCGCAATGGTGCCACCGGCTCCGAGCAATAGCGACGGGACGAAGCCGATGAAAGGTTCAATCTCCCTATCAATGTTCGCGGCGCGCATCGCCCGCCGCAACAGTCCGGGAATCAACACGCCCTTGCCCGCGACTGTGGCCAGCGCGACCAGCATGATGCGCCAGTCGAGCCGTTCATGCTCCATCAGCAGGGGCATCAACCCCAGCAACATGCCCTGCACAGACATGGCGCGGATAAGCGACGGCAACCGGCTGCTGCCGAGCGCGAGCAAGTTCAGCCCCATCGCCAGACCAATCAGGAGGTTCAAGGTGTCATTCATTTGGCACCACCTTTCCACGCCACCAGCAACGCAAACAAACACAGCAAAAATGCCGTGGTCAACAACAGCGGCACGCGCTTAAACGCCAGCCGCGCCAGCAGGGATTCAACCAATCCCACGCCCACCGTGACCGTCAGAACTCCCGCCAACAATGTGCCGGTCGCGGCGAGTGGGGACATTTCTCCAATCGGCAGCACCGCCTGAACGAGCAGCACGGTGAACAAAAGCAGCTTCACGGAAGCGCCATGCAAAATGGCGGCCAGCGGAGGACCACTGTGGTCAAGCACCATGACTTCGTGAATCATCGTCAGTTCCAAGTGGGTATTAGGATCATCAAACGGCACCCGGCAGTTTTCCGCCAGCAACACCGTGAATAATCCCGCCGCCAGCAGGGCCGCGCCCGCACCTGCCGAGGGCGAAAGCATCGTGACAAGTGAAACGGTGCCGGTGTGGACGATCAGCGACAGCACCGCCGCGATAATGGCCGCTTCCGCGAGCACTGCATAACTGACTTCACGCGCCGCGCCCATGCCTTCGAAGGCCGAGCCGGTTTCCATGGCTGCCCACGCGGTGCAAAATCGCGCCAGTGCCAGCAGATAAATCAGCAGCAGCACGTCGCCGCGAAAACTCACCGCGCTGCCCGCCGGCCCCAGCGGCATCAGCAGCGTGGCGCCGATCACCGCCACCCACGCCACGGCCGGCCCAATGATAAAACCGGGTGAGGCCAGGTTGCTCATCACCACGCTTTTTTGCCACAACTTCGCGAGATCGAAATAAAGCTGGAGCACTGGCGGCCCGCGCCGGCCTGCGACCCAGGCTTTCACTTTATTGATGATGCCCGGTAACAGCGGGGCGAGAAGCAGCCACAACGAAAGCCGGAGAATGAGATCGAGAATCAAGGTCATCGTGTGCCTCCTAATAAAGCAAGGATTCCAATGCCGATTAAACCGGCCAACACGTAGAGGATGTA
>DAIDJC010000079.1 GCA_027451565.1 Limisphaerales bacterium
CCGGCTCACATGGGGGTTTTGGCCTGCGGTTGCCAGTTCGGACTCCTTGACGTTGCAGGCAAAGAGAGTGGGCTTGTCCGTGAGCAGGAAAAAGGCGCGGGTCACGGCTTTTTCCTCTGGTGTGAGGGAAACGGTCAAGGCGGGTTTCCCCGAGTCCAAAACCGGCTCCAACCGGGCCAGCAACCCATCCTCAGCCACCGCCGCCTTGTCTCCGCGCTTCACGTCCTTGGCCAGCTTTTCACGCCGTTTTTTAACCGTGTCCAGATCCGCCATCACCAACTCGGTGTTGATGATCTCAATATCCCGCACCGGGTCCACGCTGCCGGTGACATGATGTATGTCCGCATCCTCAAAGCAACGGACAACCTGGACAATGGCATCCACCTCCCGGATGTGGGTTAGAAACTTGTTGCCCAATCCCTCCCCTTGGGCCGCACCTTTGACCAATCCGGCAATGTCCACGAATTCAATGGCGGCGGGAATCACCACCTGGGTCCGGGCAATGCCCCTCAAAACCTCCATGCGTTCGTCTGGCACGGTGACCATCCCCACATTGGGGTCAATGGTGCAGAACGGGTAATTGGCCGCCTCCGCCTTGCGGGTGCGGGTGACGGCGTTGAACAGGGTTGATTTGCCCACATTGGGCAATCCTACAATTCCAGCTTTAAGCATAATGATAAATTCTAAAAACCGATTTTTTGGCAGGTCATGAAAAAGGGCAATGCACCGGGCCGATTCATCAGGCTTGATGGCTGGTGACATGCCAGATCACCCGAACCCCGCCGTACAAACCCGCCAGCAGCAGGCAGAATCCCGACGCGTGTTGCATGCGCAAAAGGGTGCGCGGACTGAATCGCCCATGTCCCCGGGACACGCCCAGGCTGAGGATGAAAAACCAAAGGGTGGTTCCACAGGCCACGCCGCCCACGCACGCAGCCTTGGAAGCCATCCGGTTCTCCACCCAGCTTCCTGTGGCCAGGTTTTCGCCATGCGACATCAAATACGCAGCCATCACCACCCAGGTCAAAAGCACTCCCAAATTCCCCATCACCCGCACAAACCCGGTCATGAAGGCGGAATGCGGATGCAAACGCCGGTCCAAGCTTGCCTCCAAGCGGGCGGATGCCTGGTCCAAGCGGGTGGGAACACGGATGGACTGAGCCACCAGAAATTTTCCGCCAAGAAACATCAGGAAAATAAAACTGCCCACCTGAAGCGCAGCCCTGATCAGGGCCGTGTTCAGGAAAGTGGAAAAACTGGTGAAGGCAATACTGCAATAAACCACCTCCATCACCGCCGCACCGAGTCCAATCAGGAAAGCCCATCCAAACCCCCTGCTTGCACCCTCGTTCAAGATGGTCAAGTTGATTGGCCCCACCGGGATGGAAGAAAAAACCAGGGCGCAAACAAAGCCGGCCATCCAGGAAATCAGGATAAAATGAGTTTGCATTGGCTGAGCTTCAGACCTCCGAATCGTCCTCATCTTCTTCAATTTCACGCCGCCAGGTGCGGGAAATGTGCGGGCGGATGAATCCGTACAAAAGGTAGGCGGTGAAAAACAGGGGCAGGACGTAGTAAATGATTTTATCCCTGAGAACGAGGAGGAAGCCCAGGAATAGGGCCCCAATGATCACCTTCAGGAAGGTGGTGGTGGACCGCAACCCCAGGGATTTGAAACTGGGATAGCGGACCTCGCTGACCATCATTGCAGAAAGAAACACCAGGACCACCGGCAGCAGGTAAGCCCAATGCCCCAGGTTCTTTTCCTTTTCATTCAGCTTGATGATGAACAAGGTGAGGGAAGCCACCAACCCGGCGGCTGAGGGGATGGGAAAACCGAGGAAATCCTTGTCACCCCCGGGTCCATTCATGGCGGACAGGCAATTGAAACGGGCAAGGCGGAGCGCGCCGCAGATCAGGTAAATCGAGGCGACGAACCAGCCCAGTTCCTGGTATTCCCCTGAAAAAACATCGTGCAAAACCACGCGATGCACCAGGAAGGCGGGCGCCGCGCCGAATGAAATCAAATCCGCCAGTGAATCAAACTCACGTCCGAATGGGCTTTCATGGCCGCCCATGCGCGCCACGCGCCCGTCAAAAAGGTCAAAAATGCAGGCGAGCAAAATGAAGCCCAGGGCGATTTTAATCTGGCTGTAATCCCCCTCATCAATGTTGGCCTCCACAATTCGAGTCAACGCCACGAACCCGCAGAAAAGGTTCCCGGCAGTCAGCAGATTCGGCAAAAAATAAATTTTGAGCCGCTGCCTTGTGTCCTCCGGAGGATTCGATTGTTTGGGCGCCTCAGCCATGGTTTGCGGATAGTTCCGCCAGAACAGTGGTTCCCCCCACAACCTTGTCCCCTAGATGCACCTTCACCACACTGTCCAAGGGCAGGTACAAATCCACGCGGGATCCAAACTGAATCAGGCCGATTCGTTCGCCGCGCATCACGGTATCATTCATGTTCACCCAGGGCACGATACGCCGCGCAATCAGTCCCGCAATCAACCGCACTCCCACCCGCGCCCTGCCGTTTTCCACCGTTTGGATTCCAATCAAAACGTTTTCATTGTATTGGGCGCAATCGGTGCGCATGGCATTGAGGTATTGCCCCGGCGTGTGCCTGAAATACCCCACCACGCCGGTCACCGGAGAATTTTGTACGTGAACGTCAAACACGGACAAAAAAATCGAAATCCTGCGGCAGCGCCCCTCCATGAATTCATTTCCTTCGATGGTATCAATGGTATCCACCTTGCCATGGCCCGGGGAAACCACCAGGTTTGGGCCGGAAGGTGTCATGGGATCGGGATCCCTGAAAAAATAAAAGGTGAACAGAGCAAACAAAAGCCAAAGCCCCGCCAACACCCCGGCCAGGTCATCCAGCACAAATGTGCCAATGACTTTGCCTAAAAAGGCGGCCACCAACAGCAACCCCACTGCTGCCAGCGACATGCCGATCATTTTCAGCGCCGACCGGGCGGCTTTCCCGTTGTGTTTCACCCGCCTAAAATAAATTGGTTGGGCACGACTTGCAATTCAGCATTTTGGGTCCATTTTCTAACCGTCGGTTGCGCCGGGCCCGTTGCCCCGGACTGTGCGTTTAAAAAGAACGTGAACCGAATCTGTAAAAACCAAAATTATCGTCAATCAATCGTCAAATAAATATCTTATGCCACTGAATACCCCTGATCTGACCCAGTACCCGCCCCGCAGCCCCCGAGTCCGCCTGGGCGGTTATGCCATCCTGCCCCGCTGCCTCGATAAAGGCCGCGCAACCCTTGCCGGCAAACAGGGCGAATACCACTACGCCTGCCCGCTCGACATGGGCTTTTTCGACTTTGTGGGCATTGATCCCGAGGCGATGAAAAAAGAATTGTCCAAAAGCGACACCGAAGTACTGGCGTGGGTGCAGACTCACGCGCGTCATAAACGCACCCTCCCGGAAATCCTGGCGTGGACCGCCTATCAGGAAAACCGCGGGCCGGACAATCCTGATTCACGCGAATATTTCAACGAACTGCACAAGGCTGGCGCTCCCAAACGCACCGACATCAACTCATGGTTTGATGTTTTGGACATGGACGATTTCGTCTCCTTCGGCGGAAAAGCCTGAAAACTGTCCGTCCAAGGCCGGGACCTTGGAATTCTTCCGGCCGGGCGCGGGTTTCAAAACTCGTGCCCGGCCTTTTTACCACACGGCGTTGTGAAGTGCCCGCGATTCAGCACAACCGTGGCCCGGCCGGCCGGAGGTGTCTTCCAGCCTCATTCCAGCCCTGCCCTGGATCGGGCATTGATAAAGTTTTTCACCCGGGTATTTTGCCTTTAGAATCCCGGGAAAAGCGAATGACGACAAAAAAGACATTAAGCCCGCTGGTGGCGGCGGTGGTGGTTTATTCCGAACGATACGTTCTGGCGCCGGTTTACCTTTACTTGGCCTGGGTGGAATTCCATGCCCTTTCATCCATCATCCAACGGGATTGGCCCTACCTGCAAATCATCCTACGGGAACCGCTCATCACCCGGGTGACCCTCCTGGAAGAGGCGGCGCGCCATTTTGTTTCCCTGCTGTTGAATTTCTCCACGGGCACCTTTTTGCTGCTGGGCCGCCGCGCCTCCTCGGCGCCACAAAACCTGAGGGATGTGCTGGTGCCGCTGGTCACGGTTCTTTTTGTGCTCGTTTACAATGTCATTCATTATTTGCCGGCATCGCTCCAGAAAAGCCTGTTCCCTTCGCATTGGATAGCCCCGCTCATCGCCATCGGCCTGATGCTCGGCGTGATCGGCCCCGCGTTTTCCATTTGGAGCCTTCTCCACCTGAGACGGTCGTTTGGCATTTTCGTTGTGGTCAGGAATGTCGTTCTCGCCGGCCCTTACCGGTGGGTACGGCATCCCATGTATCTGGGGTATCTCTCCCTGCTGGCAGGGGTCGTTCTCATTAATGGCTCCATTGCGTTCCTCGTTCTGGTTTCCGTCCAGATTTTTCTCCTGTTGTGGCGCGCGCGCCTGGAGGAAAACCTGCTCAGCCAATACAGCCCGGAGTATCGCGACTATTGCAGGCATTCGGGTTTTATATTTCCGAAATTCCCATTGAAAACATCGGCTTGAATGACCCAATCATGCCGGCGCATAAAAATGGTTTAGAACATGCACGCCAAGGTTTACAAGCAACTCCGTCAATGAGCCAACGCCCACTGTCACCAGCGCCAAAAACACGGCCCTGTGGTCCTGCCTGCCTGACACGGATAACTGGCTGGCCCGCGATGAATGGCCTGACCCCATGTTTAGTGGTCAATATTGGGATTTCCGAATATGGAATGGAGCTTTGACAGAGAACCAGGTGGCCAACCTCTACAAGGCCGGCCCTTCTGTCGTGGCAGGTCCCCATCTTGACATCGTGCCCTCTGGCAATCAAATCACGCTCCAATGGCCTGCCAACGCCTCAACATTCATCCTGCAGTCCACCACCAACATCGCTGGCGGAACCTGGAACGCTGTCACCACCACCCCCACCGTGGTTAACAGCGTCAATTATCTGACAATGCCGATGGCCGCATCCCAAACTTATTTCAGGCTGAAGCCTTAGAGAGGATTGTCGGGAATGGTGGGAACGGGCCGGGCATGTTTTCATGCCCGGCCTTTTTGTTCCTTTGAAAGAGAGGATAGCGCAGGCTGGACCCTTTTCGCGCTTCCCCCAAGAGAACGACCCAGAGCGACCATCAGGAAACACGGTTATCAATTAAGCGATCCCTCATTTTAACGAATCCAAGCCAGCGCGGCCCTTCGCCCTTTCGCCTTTGGCAAAACCTCCAGATTTGAATTGTCCGGGTTCGCAAATCACGGCAAGCTGGACGCTCTTTATTTTATGCAGCAAGTGAATCTAGGGATGGTCGGCGGGGGAACAGTGGGCGGCGGAGTCTATGAGGCTTTGCAGAAAAACGGCCCGCTGATGGCCTCGCGGCTGAACGTGGGCTTGCGCGTGGCAAGGGTGGCCGTGAAAAACCCTGAAAAAGCACGCGCGACCAGGATTCCACGAGCCCTTTTGACGGCAGATTGGAGGGAGGCCGTTTGTGACCCGGATATTCACCTGGTGGCTGAATTGATCGGGGGCACCACCATCGCCCGTGAAGTTGTCCTCACCGCCCTGAAGCTGGGCAAACCAGTGGTTACCGCCAACAAGGCGCTGCTTTCCGCCCATGGCGAGGAACTTTTTACCGCAGCCCGGAAATTTGGCGCAAATCTCTATTACGAAGCCAGCGTGGCCGGAGGCATCCCCATCATCAAGGCCTTGCGCGAGGGTTTCGTGGGCAATCGAATAACCGCCCTCCACGGGATTGTAAACGGCACCTGCAACTACATTTTGACCCGCATGAAATTGGAGGGTGCGGATTTTGCATCCGTTCTGGCGGACGCCCAAAAATTGGGATATGCGGAAACTCCGCCGGACCTGGACGTGGATGGGCATGATGCAGCGCACAAGACCGGCATTTTGGCTTCATTGGCCCATGGGTTCTGGGTGAATCCAAAAAAAATCCATGTGGAAGGCATCCGCAATGTGACGGCGCTGGACATTCAATTTGCCGGCGAGCTGGGTTACACCATCAAATTGCTGGGGATTGTCAAAAAGCTGCAAACCGGATGCAGCGTCCAGGTTTCTGTTTACCCGGCGCTGATTCCCAACGCCCACGTGATGGCGAGTGTGAACCACGCTTTCAACGCGGTTTTTGTGCGCGGGGATATCGTCGGGGATGCGCTGTTTTATGGGCGGGGAGCCGGAAAGGAAGCCACGGCCAGCGCCGTCTTGAGCGACCTTGGGGACGCAGCATTGGACTTGAAATTGGGCACCAAGCATCGCCTCCCGGCATTTGTGCCCCATGATTGCTCTGGGCGGGTGGCGCCCATTGAAGAGGTGGTGAGCCAATATTTTGTGCGGCTGAATGTGACCGACCGTCCCGGGGTACTGGCCCAGGTCGCCACTATTTTTGGCAAGTCCAATATCGGCATTTCATCCGTCATTCAACCCGAAGGACATGAAGGCAAGACGGTCCCATTGATTTTCATGCTTCACCATGCCACCCATGGAGCGGTGTGGAGCGCATTGAAACAAATCGGAAGGTTACCCGCCATCAAAAGCAGGCCCGTCATGATCCGGGTGGAATCTTTTGAGCAGGAGCAGCCGCAGAAATGAGCATGAAGTTTTATTCCACCAACGGACAGTCCCCTGAGGTCAATCTGCAGGATGCGCTTTTGGCTGGCCAGGCCCCGGACCGCGGCCTCTACCTGCCCGCCCCTATCCCCCGGCTGGATCGCGAAACCATCGCATCCTTTTCCACGAAACCTTATCATCAGATTGCCTTTGACGTCCTGTCTCAATATACAAGAGGCGTGATCCCGGAGCCGGATCTGGCCCGCATGTGCCGGGAAGCGTATGATTTTGGAATACCGTTGGAGGTGATCCATGGACGAAAATTTTTGATGAGGCTCGACCAGGGCCCCACTGCCTCCTTCAAGGATTTTGCGGCGCGGATGATGGCCCGCATGTTTGGTTTTTTCCTCAATCAGACCGGCGGAAAGCTGACCATTCTTACTGCCACCAGCGGTGATACCGGCGCAGCCGTGGCCAGGGCTTTTCATGGCATCCCCGGTGTGCGGGTCCTGGTGCTTTTTCCCGTTGCCGAGGTCAGCGCCAGCCAGCGCAAACTCATGACCACCCTGCAAGGCAATGTCCGCACCCTCGCCGTGGATGGCAAATTTGATGATTGCCAGGCCATGGTGAAACAGGCCTTTGCCGACCCAGACCTCCGGCATATTCCGTTGTCATCGGCCAACTCCATCAATATCGGACGGTTGCTGCCGCAGTGCGTCTATTATTTCTTCGCCGCTTCACGCCTGGCGGAAAAAGATGAACCGGTCGTCTTCTCCGTCCCCAGCGGGAATTTTGGCGACATGATGGGTGCCGTCCTGGCCAGGGAAATGGGTCTGCCCGTTCGTAAAATAATCGCCCCGGTGAATGACAACGACGCCTTTCCCCGGTTCCTAGCCACGGGCGTTTACCAAAAGGTTTCCCCATCGCGCAATTCCGTGTCCAACGCCATGAATGTGGGACACCCCAGCAATCTGGCCCGCCTGACAGCTCTCTATGGGGGGCACATGGATGAAACCGGCAAAATCCATCGCCAGCCGGATATGGACCGGATGCGCCGCGACTTGTTCTCCAGTTCCATTTCAGACCAGAAAACACGCTCTTCCCTGAAATCCTTCTGGGAGCAATATAATATCCTTCTGGAACCCCATGGAGTGGTCGCCTGGCAGGGTTTCCTGGACTGGGCCGCGACCGAGGCCGTCGGACAAAGCCCCATCGTGATGGTGGAAACCGCCAACCCGGCCAAATTCCCCGAGGAGGTGGAAAAAGTGGTGGGGTGGCCGCCCGACGTGCCTTTTCACATGCAGGCAGCCATGGATTTGCCGGAGGATTTTGACCGCATGACCGTGGAGTATGACCGGTTCAAGGCGTATTTGATGAACCACCAAGCCTCTTGATTTGGCTGATTTTTCTGGCATGATCAGTGTCTTTTGAAAACCTGGATGATTTGAAGCAATGGCATTGATTGTTCAAAAATATGGCGGCACCTCGGTGGGCAACCCGGAGCGCATCAAAAACGTTGCGGCGCGGGTGGCCCAATATCGCTCACGCGGCGACCAGGTGGTGGTGGTGGTTTCCGCCATGAGTGGCGTGACGGATCATCTCATCAAACTCGCGAGAGAAATCATGCCCCTGCCTAATGAGCGGGAAATGGATGTGCTTCTGGCCACGGGTGAACTGCAGACCATTGCCCTGACGGCCATCGCCCTGCACGCCCTGAATGTGCCAGCCGTCTCCCTGACCGGCGCCCAGGCCGGCATCGTCACCGATGGCGTCCATACCAAGGCCAAAATCCACAATATCACCCCGCGAAAGGTCCATGAACTGCTTAACCAGGGCAACGTGGTGATCGTGGCGGGTTTTCAAGGTGAAACCCCCGAGGGCCAGGTGACCACGCTGGGCCGCGGCGGATCCGACCTCACCGCCATTGCACTGGCCGCCGCCCTGAAGGCGGACCTATGCCAGATTTACACGGATGTGGACGGCGTTTATACGGCTGACCCCAGGCTCGTGCCCCAGGCAAAAAAACTTGCGGAAATTTCCTATGATGAAATGTTGGAGCTGGCCAGCCTGGGTGCCAAGGTCATGCAAAGCCGCTCGGTGGAGTTTGCCAAAAAATTCGGCGTGGTTTTTGAAGTCCGCTCAAGCTTGAATGACAACCCAGGAACTCTCGTGAAAGAAGAAACCAAAAGCATGGAGGAAGTGGTGGTGCGCGGTGTCGCACTTGATAAAAACCAGGCCAAAATCACCCTTGTGGGAGTGCCTGACAAACCAGGGGTGGCCGCCCGCATTTTCAAGGCGCTCGGTGATTCCACGGTGAACGTGGACATGATCGTCCAGAACATCAGCCACGGTGCAGGGTCCCCGCAGACAGATATTTCCTTCACCACCGAAAAAGCTGATTTGCTCAAGGCCTGCAAGGTCATTGAAAAACTCAGGCAGGAAATCGGCATTCGCGATGTCATCACGGATGAAAAAATCGGCAAATTGTCCATTGTGGGCGTGGGCATGAAATCCCACACCGGGGTGGCGGGCAAAATGTTCAGCGTGCTGGCCCGCGACGGCATCAACATCGGCATGATTTCAACCAGCGAGATCAAGATTTCCGTCACGATAGACCTGGCCCGGGGCGAAGCCGCCACCCGGGCGGTCCATGAGGCCTTCATTGGCTGACGGTTTCAACCGCCTCCACTCAACGGCGCGGCGCGTCCTGACGCGGGGATTTGGAAAGCGGAGGAAGCCTCCTGCGCAGGGTTTCACACGCGGCGCGGACATTGGCGCTGTTCAACAGGGCGGAAACCACGCAAACACGCTCTGCACCCGCCTCCAGCACGGATTCCAATGTGTCCAAGTTGATTCCCCCGATGGCAAACCATGGAACCGCAACATGCCTCCTGGCCCAGCGAACATAGTCAAGTGTTACTGGGCGTGCTCCAGGCTTGGTTCCGGTGGCATAAACGGGACCGATGGCAATGTAATCCGCCCCCGCCTCCATGGCCATACGAGCCTGGTCTGGGGCATGTGAACTCAGGCCCAGGCGAGGCCTGACGCCGGACGCAAACAAATCCGAGCTGCGCCGATGGCCTGCGTCGAAAAAATCTTCCTGTCCTAGATGGCAGAAATCCGCGCCCACCTCCGCAGCCACCGCCCAATGGTCATTGAGGACCAACCCCACACCGGCCTGCCGCACAACCGGAACCACACGCTCTGCCATTCGCCTCACCTCGTCCGCCGCCAGGTTCTTGGCGCGTATTTGAACCAGGTCACTTCCGCCGTCACACAGTTGCCGTGCAATGTCCACGGGATCGCGCCCGGCAAGGTATGCGGTGTCCACAAAGGTGTACAACTGGCATGCATCAAGGGGTTTCACAAGCTTGCGGCCTTTTTAAAAGTCATGCGCCTTAACTCTGCAAAAAAGCGGCGGCAGGATTCCCCCGCCGCCGCTGAATGGAATTTTCCGGGTTATTTCACCCCGGCCAGGTATCCAAACCGCGCCTTGAATGAATCCGGGGTGGACCCGATCACGGCGGCGAGCTTGGCCAGTTGGCGTGAATCCTCAAAATCCTCGCGCTCCAGGCGGATCATGTAGGCTTGGGCGCATTCAAAGGCTTCTCCCTCCACATTCACACGCCGATTCTGCATCCGGCCCGTTTTGGGATCCAGCATGTTGTCAAACGGGAGAGGGTTCATCTTGCCATCCACGAAACTGATGATGGCGCCAAACTTTTCCGCGTCCGGTGAACGCAGGAATTTCACCGCTGCGTATCCCAGGTCCCGGGTGTATTCCGCATCAAATGGGATGGGGTCCGCGCACCGCAGTTCATACCCCAAATCCTTGTCAATGAAGGTCAGTTTGATTCCCAGTTTCTCAAGCCTTTGGCTGAGCAGTTCCTTCATCAACCGGCCAAACTCAATTTCGCCAAGCCGCAAATGACCGTGGTCATCCCGGATCACTTTGCCGAACCGCTCCAACTGGCCGTCAGGCAGGGCGGCAACCAATCCCTTTTCTCCCAGCGACTCAATCAAACCCTCGGCCAGGACCACCAAGCCGTACTGTGAACCCTCGGCCTTGCGCTTGATGATGGAACCTATGATGATGTCGCACACTTCATCCACTGTCACGGGCCGGCCCCGAAATTCCTCGGAGATGATTGAAAGTGTTGCAGCCGAGGCTTTGGCAATGCCCAAGGCCAAGTGACCTGCGGCGCGTCCCATGCTGATGATCAAATACCAGCGGGAGGTGGTTCGGGCATCCTCCATCAGATTCCGCACTATCTGGACGCCGTAATGCCGGGCTGTTTCATAGCCAAAGGTCGGGGCGGTGCCAGGAAGCGGCAGGTCATTGTCAATGGTCTTGGGCACATGCGCCACCTTGATCTTGCCGCCGCTTCGCTTGGCGACGTGGCTCGCCGAGAAAGCCGTGTCATCTCCGCCAATCGTCACCAGCGCCGTAATGCCAAGCTTCTCAAACACGCTGAAAATGTTCTGCATTTGCTGCTCGGATTTGGTGGGGTTTGTCCGCGCGGTGCCCAAAATGGAGCCACCCTTGATGTGAATGTCCTTCACGTCGCGTATGGCAAGTGGTTTGATCTGGGTTGCATCGCCTTGGGCGATATGCTTGAACCCGTCCCGGAAGCCAATCACCTCGTAGCCTTGATTGATGCCCTCAATGGTGGCAGCGGAGATCACTCCATTCAACCCGGGGGCAGGTCCGCCACCCACAAGAATTCCCAAACGTCCTTTGGTGCTCATTTCATTTGTCTTTGGTTTATTTTATACAGACGAAATCGTCGAAACCTCATCATGCCCCATTCCAACGGCAAATTTCAATTCCAATTTTAACCCGCAAACACCACAATCCCGCCCATGCATCGCGCTGTGTTTCTGGACCGGGATGGCACCCTCATTGCGGAAAAGCACTACCTGCACCGGCCTGAGGAAGTGGAAATCTTCCCGGGCGCCGGATTGGCTCTGCGCCGCCTTGCCGAGGCGGGCTTCCTGCTGGTGATGGTCACCAATCAATCCGGCATCGGGCGCGGATACTTTACGCTTGCAGATGCGGAACGGGTCAATGACCATTTGCAGCACGAATTGGAACGGGAGGGGGTTTCCCTGGCGCGCGTT
>DAIDJC010000080.1 GCA_027451565.1 Limisphaerales bacterium
ACCGGCGGTGCTGGCGGGGGGGGTGGTGGTGTCGGTGGGGGTGGTGGCGGCGGGGGTGCCGGCGCTGGTGGCCAGACCCAGAATACTGGGGGGGGTTTGGGCGTGGTGGATGCCGTTCCTGGCGCTGCTGCAGCCCGTCAATCTGGCGCGCAGGGTGGAGGCGGAGCAACCGGCGGCGCTGGTGGCGCTGGTGGCGGATCCACGGATCCCTTGTCGAGAGGTGGTCTTCCCGGTGGCGCAGGCGGAACTTCGACCTCTGCAGGCGGCTTGAGGTATATTACCACTGTTAATCTGTCTGCCGATGTCAGTCTTGCCGCCCGTAACTTTTTCACCACGTTGGGGATCAATTTGCAGAGTCCTCCCGGTAAATCAGTGTTTTTCAATGATCGCTTGGGGTTATTATTTGTCAAAGCGACTGAAGATGATCTGGATACCATAGAGCGTGCCATTCAAGCTTTGGATCAATTGCCTCCCCAGGTCCACATCAAGGCGCGTTTCATTGAGGTTACAGAAAACAATTCCGAAGCTTTGGGCTTCCAGTGGTATTTGGGTCAATTCAATATCGGTCAGGGTGTTGTTGGACAGGGTGGTTCTTCAAGCTCACTCAACACTACCCCGTCTGCGGCCAATCCACTGGGTGCGTTCCCTGGAACATCCACGGCTAATGAAGTTCAACCTTCGGCCAACGACCAATCCCTCACGCAGGGGCTCAGAAACACCCTGGGTGCGCCGACCCTGGGGACCATCACAGGAATTTTTACCCAGCCTAATTTTCAAGTGGCTTTGCAGGCCCTTCAACAAAGGGACGGGGTGGAGCAGTTGGCTGAACCGGAAGCCACCACCATCAGCGGGCGCCAGACGCAGATGCGCGCCACGGTTTTGCAATCGGTGGTTACGAGCTTCGGGTTCCAACAGGCCAATGCCACCACGAGCTTGGGTGTTGGTGGACTGCCCTGATTTTCAGTCCTGATTCATTCCATTTCCTTCATGAAAAAGATTATGACGAAACAAAATTGCTCAAGGCAGGCGGTCCTGGCCTGTGCCGTGGGACTCGGTTTTGCTGCGGCGCCAGACTTGATGGCGCAGGTGACCAGCATCACTCCAGGGGCCTCGGCAATCATCCCCTATACCCAGCAGGTGGAGATTGGGCCGATTCTAGACGTGGTCCCCTATGTCCTGTCTGATGGCTACACGATCAACCTGACGCTGATTCCATCCCTGACCGATTTCAACGGTTACGACACACCGCCCAATATCGCGAATGTCACGGGAAGTTTGAACGTGGTGCAATTGCCGGTGATTTTGCCCAACTTCACAGTGCGGCAGGTGATTGCCACCGTGAACGTTTGGGACAGTCAGACGGTGGTGATTGGCGGGTTGATTTCTTCACAAGTGGAAAGCACCGAGGATAAAGTGCCGGTTCTGGGGGATATTCCGGTTGTTGGGAATTTGTTTCAAAGCAGCAGCAAATCGTCTGTCAAAAAAAATCTCATGATTTTTGTGACGGCGACCATCGTTGACCCGGCTGGGAACCGCGTTCATTCGGATGATGAGCTGCCATTTGCCCAAAACGCCATTCCATCTCAGCCTGCGGGTGCCAGCACACCGCAGGAAACGGTGCAGACCACCCATTCCATACCCAACATGCAATAGCGGTGAACAAGTTGTTGTTGATTGATGGTCACGCCTATGCCTACAGGTCGTTTTACGCAATCAAGGAACTCAAGTCTCCAGAAGGACTGGCGGTCAATGCCATCTATGGGTTCATAAAGGCGTTGTCAAAAATGCGGTCGGATTTGGGTCCCACGCATGTATTGGTGGTTTGGGATGGCGGATTGAGCGCGGAGCGCCTTGAAAAATGGCCGGCATACAAGGCTCAACGGGCACCAATGCCGGATGATTTGAGGCCGCAGTTTGAGGGGATTCGCCACTACCTCTCTGCAGCGGGGGTGGCGGATTTTTGTGCGGATGGAGTTGAAGCGGATGATCATATCGGCTGTGTGGCACGTCTGGCGGCAGATGCGGGGTGGCAGGTGATCATTGCCAGCGCCGACAAGGATTTTATGCAGTTGGTGGATGATCGAATTGGCCTGTTGAACCCCAATGATAAATCGGGGATGGTTTGGGGTGCGGACCAGGTTAGGGCCAAATCAGGTGTGAACCCTGGTCAGGTGGCAGATTGGCTGGCCCTGATGGGTGATCAGGTGGACAACATTCCGGGTGTCCCGGGTGTGGGACCCAAGACAGCAGCCTCTTTGCTGGGGCAATTTGGATCGGTGGACAAGATTTATGAGCGGATTGCGGAGGTGAAATCGCCCCGCTTGGCCGCAGCTTTGGATGCCTCCAAGCCATTGGTTTACAAAAATCTGGGCTTGGTCCGTTTGCAGAGGGTGCCATGTGAATTTATTCCGGATCAGATCAAACCCGGAGCTGAAGACACACCCAGGCTGCAGGACCTGCTGGCACAGTTCGGGTTCAAGGGCATGCTGAGGGAATTAATGGAATCAAAGACCGGGCGCTTGGCCGGTATGAATTAAGATGATGTTTGGTAAACGAAAAAAGAAAATGGTTGGCAGGGAATTTTCTCTGCTTAGAACCGTGTTATGTTTTCGACAATCAACCCTGAAAGGGTTATTGTCACTGAAATCCATGAAATTGTTGTCTCCGTCAATCACCACGGCGTCTGCCTTGGTCGCGGGCGCGGCGTTGATGGCCGCCGTGAGTGCAATCGGCCAAACCAGCTACTATACCACGAATGGCTTGGAGTATTCGATTGCTGGCAGCCTGCCCGGTGACCAAATGTTTCCGGATTTGGCCATTTCCACCAGTGGCGGGTATGTGGTATGGCAGGATAACGCCACGGACGGAAGTGGCTGGGGTGTCAGTGCGGAACAGGTGAGTGGTAACCTGTCAGGAAGTGGCGATGTTTTCCGGGTCAATGTGCAGGGTGCAAATGACCAGGAAAACCCCAGGGTCGCCTTGCTTAAGGGCGGAGGCGCGGTTTTTGTCTGGCAGGGTGGAGTTGAAGGTTCGCAGCATATTTACGCCCGCTTCATGAATTCCAGCAACGAATTTCTGGCCACCACCGACTTGATGGTGAACCAGGCCACCAATTGTTTTCAGGCCAATCCGGCCATTGCCACGCTTAATAATTCAAATGTGGTCATTGTTTGGTCCAGCTATGACCAGGCTGGAACCAACTCTTACCAGGATGTCTATGCCAAAATCCTCTCGCCAACAGGAGCCACAGTCCAAAATGAATTCCTGGTCAACCAATTCACACCGTATAACCAGCGAAATCCAGCCGTGGCCGCCTTGGCCAATGGGGGGTTTGTAATCTCCTGGGTGTCAGAGCAGGAAACCGCATATCCCACCTTTGTCAATGGTAGCTTGACCGTAACCAATAATTCGGACTTGGGCGTGACGGGCATTCAGCCCAGTGTGGATGTTTATGCGCGACTTTACCTTTCCAATGGGATTGCTGCTGGAAATGAATTCAAGGTGAACATGGATTCGAATCCATGTGCCGATCCTGCGGTGGCCGCTGCGGCTGACGGCAGCTTCCTGATTTCATGGGCGGCGTATGACATGAGCAGCGTCATCAATCAATGGGATATCTATGCCCGTTCCTTGAACATGGGTGGAACCAATGGGTTGAACAGCAGCGTGGTGCGCTTGAATTCCTACCTGAACAACTCCCAGTTCAGACCCAAGTTAAGCTCCATTGGCAATGACTACTTCGCGGTCTGGTCGAGCCAGGGGGAAGACGGATCGGGGTTGGGTGTTTATGGCCAGTTTGTCCATTCGGACGCCAGCCTTGTCGGTGGCGAGATCAGGGTTAATACCACCACGGTGAGCCAGCAAATGCAACCGGTGGTGGCGTCGGATGGCAGTGAGCAGTTTTTGGCGCTTTGGACCAGCTACACCGGAACGGCCTCCAGTTTTGATCTGTTTGCCCAGCGTTACATCAATGTCGCGGCTGTTTTGGATCCCATGCCTGCACCGTTTGTTTATGCCCCGTTCACCTTGGTTTCAAACGTTTACCAACCTCAGTTGGTCGTGACTTGGGCTCCGCTTCAAGGCTTGGAAGTTTCCAATTATCAGGTGTATGTGGATGGATCCAGTTTGCCCATGGGCGTGGTCGGAACCAACCAGTGGACCATGACATCCGCCAATGGGTTGACGGTCAGCAGCACGCATTCCTTTCAGGTCACCTATTCCACGGCGGCGGGCACCGCTCCGAAATCCCCTGCAACCAGCGCGACAACTTGGGGAGGGGCGAATTGGTATGGAATACCGTTTGAATGGATGCAAGCCAACTTTGGCACGGATATTTCCTCCTGGCCATCCGGTCTTGCGCGAATTGCCCCTGGTGGCCCAAGCATTTACCAAGCCTTTTTATCAGGCGCCAACGCCAACCCATCCACCTGGCTGGAACAGACCATCACCCAGACCCCTCAAGGAGCGTTTTTGGATTGGCATACAGTCCCTGGAGCCACCTATCAAGTGCAGGTTTCCACGAACACCAGGACATGGTCCAATTTGGGATCTCCTCGATTTGCCTCTGGAAATGATGATTCCATCTATGTGGGGGGCAACGGGGGATCAGGCTTTTACCGGGTGGTTTTACTGCGTCAGTGATGATTCTATGCAACTGTTTAAGAAGATATTTTTATTGTTCGCCATTTTGACCCTGGGTTGGGCTCAGGACAGCCGGGCATTCTCGCTTGGCGGTCCAATTGCAAATGCCGGCGATGCATGGCAATTGCAAGTTATTGGTTATGGGTTGGCTTTTGACTTGGATGCGCCAAAAAATTGGGGCCAAGGATACCGCAGGAACACTCAGACGATGTATTACGCCGTGGATGCCAATTTTGCGGATTTCTTTGGAACAAATGGCTTAACTGCCATTCAATCGTCATTTGCCATCCTCAATGGCACATTTACGAATAATCCCGCCGGAAACATTGATGGTTACAGTTCCTCGCTATCAGAGTTTCCTTATGATTCTTCGCACATTAATTATCAGGCGCAGGCTCTGGAAATTTATGATCTGAAGTCAATGAATTTAATGATAATGATGGAGCAGCTAGGTTTGACGGATCCGGTGCGGTACGATTGGACTCTGCATGATCGAATCATCCCTCCGGGTGTGACCTGCCCAGTGGGTGTTCTTTACGACGTGGTTCAACGTAATTTCGACCTGGGTGGGTACATTTTGCCTGGAAGCTCAGGAATCAGCACTATTGACTCACCCTATGTGGATGGGAGTTTATACACATATCAAATTATTGAGGCTTGCAAAGGGCCAAATCCTTTGGCGTTGGCAGAACCGATTTTAGTGAATGAGGCATTGGTTGGCGGGCAAAATCAGGGTTTTCCTGTGGCATCACGCTCGGAAAACGAATTTCCTGGTCAGTATTTCAATGGACTGACTCGAGATGATGTCATGGGCCTGCGCTATTTATTGTCCAGTAATAACGTGGCAATGGAATCCATTTCCCCGGATGCCTCGGTGACTTTATCCACGACCAATCTGTTTAATGAGGAACCATTTCCCGTAAATCCAAATTTTACCAACAGCCTGGCGAATATTATTGGAACAAACACTTACGGAACTTATAATCTTGGTACTTTGATTGCGGCGTCTCGCGTTGTGGATCCTGTGACTCTGGTTGGCCTGTTCCCGGGTTTGATTGTGGCAACGTCATCCAGCCAGCTTGTTCTGGTGACCAACCAAACCGTGGTGGTTTATCTTACAAACTACCCAGGATCGTCCATCGGCAGTCCGCCTTATTTGTTCGTGGGGACGAACTATTCTACTGGCGTGGCCACGGAGTACACGGACACCTTTGCCAACGTCATCACCAATAATTATTATCCTTATACCACCTACCAGGTGCAGACAACCAAGGTGGGGCCCATTCCGGGGGCGGCAGCCAGCGCCCCTTATGTAACCAACACCACTTATACAACCGTTTTGGTCACAAATGCACCATCCGGCGATTACTATTATGCGCCGTTGGGACAATGCGGCCTGGATATCACGAGACCCCTTCTGACCAATGTGTATAGTGTTACAAATCTTTCCTTTTTTGAGGTGATATCCAACACGACAACCACGAACTCGACCACAACCAGCGGAACCACAAACGCAAACAACACTGTTCAAAGCATCGCAGTGAGCAATATTATCAGCTACACAAACATAATCTATGCCACGCATCCAGTGACCTGTTCGCAAACCGCCGGAGCAACAGCCTTGTATGAGGGCGTGCAAAAGCTGGATTTTGTTTATAGCAGCTATGATTCGCTGGTCGGACAATTGTTCCAGCCCATCACAAACACCTACACCATGCAGTCTGTGGTGGATGGTCAGGTTAAGCCGCAAACCATCACGAGGGTTGTTACCGCTCCAGATTTGCTTTATTCGGCAAATGATTTAGTTGTTCCTGCTGCTGGTGGGATTATTAACAACCTATATTTTAGAACTATTGACTTTAACCAGGCTAATATTTTGCCAAACGAGGCGGGGCCTGGGACCATTCAAACGTCTTCAACAATTTCATTTAATAATTCATCGGCTGTTTTTTATAATGAGGGCACACTGGCTCTTAGCGGGGCAAATTACCTGATTAACCAGAACTCGGGGTTGGTTGGAGATTATTTTATTTATGGCTCTTTCGATGGAACAACAAATAATCCGATCGTTTATCCAAATTCAACCAGCCTTTTCCAGCTCCAAAATCAAATCCTTATTCAAGTCAGTCCGACGAGTCTTCCAGCCGGTACCAATGGCATGGTTTATCCTCCACAGTCATTTACTGCCTCAGGAGGGTCTTTTACGCCGCCTTACACCTGGTCTGCGGCTAATCTGCCTTCAGGATTGAATATGTCGGGAACAGGCGTTCTTTATGGGACTCCAACTCAATCCGGCACTAATTTTATTGTGACTGTAACTTTGACCGACAGCTTGTCCAGAACGGTTCAATGGGGCTATCCATTGGATATTTATTGAAAGAAATTTCATGAAGAAACTTTTTAAAAAATTTCGAAAGCCGGGAAACCTGAAAAATATTCTTCTACTTTCCCTCCTGGTTGTCATTTTTCCGGGGCACTTGCCGGTGGCATGCGCGGCAGACAGTTTTTTCATCAACACGGGGGCCTTCCTTTACCCTGGAACGGTGACTTCGGATGACATTGACGCGACAAATTTCGTAAACACGGGTTATTTTGACATTTTATCCGGTGGAACATCGCTCTATGAAACGCGCGATACTCTGAATTATACCAACTCCGGTGAAATGACGTGCTACTCGGGTTTTTTGATGGATGACGAAAACCCTCTCAACAATAGTCGCTCCATGTCCAGTAGTATTTTAAACAGCGGTTCCATTTATTGTTCCTCGGGATTTGTATCAACCAATGGCGGACTCTTTATTAGCTCCTCCACCTCTTTTGGTATCTTTTTTTCCGGCTTGTATGGTTACGCAGCTTTGGCCACAAACATAATCAATCCAGGATTGGTTGATGTGGGTCAGGGTGCTTCAATGGACTTCATCGGAAATGATGTGGACCTGAGCGGGGCTACTTTGACATTTGAAGGCCCCACCTATAACACAAGCGGTGTCGGGATTCATGGTACCAACTATTGGGACCCATCATATCTCACGGCCACTTCCGCTGGGACTGGTTTTTTTTCTACCAACGCAGTTTATTCAAATCCAGGCTACATACAGTATGGATTCACCCTGAATCCTACCGTCCCATTCTATTCAACAAATGCCGTTGGAACAAACTCCGAGACAATTCATTCGGCTTTTGTTCAGGATTTCAGCGGTGGGAATGTCAGCTATGCAGTTTATTTCAATACCGGCGGCAAGGGATTGGGGCCTGGCAACGTGACGATTCAATGGTCTGCGCCATACACCAATCTTTCAACCGGGGTTGTTTTAACCAACTATTTATATCTCAACAATGATTTTTTGGCAGGATCCAGCACAAATTTAAATTTTATCAATGGTTTGCCTTCCAATTTTCAGATCACCCAGTCTTTCATCCCTCTATTGACTAATTTGACGGCTGCAACGTCGAATTTCTATTCCGGTTTCGTCGCAGGACCGCTTACAAACTTGTCTTCGCTTGGCATTATTTATTTGTCCTCTGGAAGCGCCAGCACCAATCAAATTGCCAATGGATCACCAACCAATTTGCCTGACCAACTGGTGATCAGCGCCTCTCATTCGTTGAATTTGACCAATGCTCAAATCAGCGGCCCCAATTATGTGTCCATTCAGGCTCCCAATCAGTTTGCCGCCAGCTCGGGCGCATCCTTTGCCGCTCCCTATCTTGACCTCAGCTTGGGTTCAACAAATGGCAGCCTTGTTGTTTCCAACCTTATCGCGGCCCAAATACCTTATTGGAACGGGCTTATTCAAGCGTGGTCAACGCGCTGGTTGGTTGGCATCACTGGAACCAACGGTTCGACGACCACCGGCACCAACGATTTTCGTGTTCTCGTGGTTTCCAGTTTTCTCTCTCCCACAACGCTTCCACAAATCATGAATATGGCTTTGAATGCCACCAACAATCTGACTTTCAGTGATTCGCTGAACATCTTGAATTCTTTCAGCGCCAACTCCTTGAGCCTGACCATAACCACCAACGATGTCAGCCTGGGAGCAGCCTCTCCAGAGGGTGGATTAAATATTGAAAACCCGCTTTTCAATTGGCCCTCTGCTTTTCCAGACCTTCTAAACCTCACCAATTTCGGTTCCATTTATCTGGCCAACAATGGGGTTTTTGAAAGTTCCACCAATTCCACGACCGTTACACCGGGCACTCCCCAGGCAAATGCCACCGCCGTTCTCTCAGAAGTTTCGGGTGCCACGAATGTCGCCCCGTTGGACACTGTTACCGTTGGTTACACCACTTACACCTATGTGAAACACCTGACAAACACGATTGCTGATCAGGTTTCAGTGGCTTCATCCCTGGCAGGATCCATCAGCAACTTGATTCAGGCCATCAATGTATCATCAGGATCGGGCACTCTTTATAGCACCAACACCACTGGCAATCCATTGGTGACAGCCGGGCCTTTCGTAACCAATGGATTCACGGTCACGTCTATTTTAACAGGACCATCTGGCAATGGTCTGCCTGTCAGCGTCAGTTCCAAGTCTTTGGTTTGGTCATCAGGCTCCTCATTGTCGGGGGGTGTGAATGCCACGCCTGGAACAACCAATGTGGCTTCTGTTCCGGTCTGGTACGATAATTTTATTAACCAGGGAAGCTTGATTGCCTCCTCACTGGATATGTTTGCAAATAATTTTGTCAATGGAGGGTTCATATTCAGCGATAATATTGAATTGCAGGCCCAAAATGCCGCGTTTTCCGGTGGCTCGGTTTCATCCATTTTCGGAATTTCTCTGGCTTCTCAAGATTTGGTTGTCAGCAACGCCCTGCTGACTGCCTCTGGCTCCATCAGTTTGCAGGTCACAAATTTATTAAGCGATGGTGTGGCGGCGGGTCCTGTTCCTTTGCCTGCCCCGTTTGTCTGGAATGTGGGCGGCACCAATTCATCGGGCTTGAATTTGCTGGATTTGCCCGCATCCGGCGGGTTGTTGGGCACGGCCATTTATGCCACGCCCCCGCCTAATAAGGTGGTGTATAACACTTGGGCAGGAGCCGATCTGGGTGCAAACCCCTCAGGTTTCAACAATAATGCCGCAATTGGAGAACTGAACCTGGCTGGCGGATTGGGCGGTGTCTGGTACTATTTCGGAACAGGCAGTTCCAACGCCATTTACATTGACTCAATCAGTTTGAATGGATCATCGGCCGCCACGGACTCTCAAGGAAACCCAGTCGCATTGAAAAGCGCTCCCAATTTCAACATCTACTACGCCCAGGCATATTCCAATGGTGTGTCTGTGGCGAAGGCCTTGGATGGCAAAAACAATGGACATTTGCACTGGGTGTCCAGTTATGTGGGACATTTCAGCTCGGCTGCCTACACCTATAATGGTCAAACCTACTACGTGAATGCCGGTTTGCTGGCAAGTTCTCCCTCCTCTGTTTTTGTGGCCGGTCAGGTGAATTTGACTCCCAGTCTCACCAACGTGGCGCCCAACCAGATCAAGCTTCAGTGGAACACACCCCCAGGCGCCAATAATATTGTTCAATATACCACCAATCTGGTATCCGGTCCGTGGCTGACACTTCCAAAAATCAGCCAGTACTACTATGGCTCGGGTGTCAGTGTCTCTAATTCCAGCGCCTCCGGATTTATTTCGCCCCAATCCGCCTCAGGCCCGGTGACCAATGTCTGGATTTTTGATTCCTTGACCAACTCTTCCGAACGCTATTACCGCGTGGAAGTCTTGCAGTGACCGGCTTACTCATCCCCGGATGGATTGTTTTATTCGGTGATCCAAATATGAGTAGCCTGGCGGGTTGGGATCATTGACGCGTTGACAGGGATTGGGCCTGTGTGCCGTGTCAATGGCGCTGAACCTATGATGGAGCAAGAATCCTGCTATTTTACCTCATGAGTGTCTGGGCTTTGACAGGCGGCATAGGGATGGGCAAATCCACCGTTGCCTCAATCTTCAGCCGCAGGGGTGTTTGGGTCACGGATACGGATCAAATCGCACGAGATTTGGTTCGGCCTGGGCTTCCGGCCTTGGATGCCTTGGTTCGGCAATTTGGAGGGGTTATTCTGGCTCCGGATGGAGGATTGGCCCGCGATAAATTGGCTGCGATAGTTTTCTCGGATTCCTCCGCCCGCCGCAGGTTGGAGTCCATTTTGCACCCAATGATCCGGCAGGAATGGCAGCAGCAGGTTCAGAGGCAGCAAATGGCAGGTGCAACCCTGGCCGTGGTGGTGATTCCCCTGCTTTATGAGACCGAGGCAGAGAGCCTTTTTGACCAGGTGGTGTGTGTGGGCTGCACACCACGGGCACAAATGGAAAGATTGATCCAGCGGGGCTGGTCCACTGAGGAAATTCACCGGCGCCTGGCGGCCCAATTGCCCGCTGAGGAGAAGATGGCCCGATCCCATAAGGTTCTTTGGTCCGAGGGAAGCCTTGGTATCTTGGAAGAGCAGGTGGACAGAATTTTGCGATAAGCACGCTGGTCAAACATGACCCCGGCCAGGCTTTGATTTTTGAATGCCTGGGAAACCCGGTTTGTCATGTCAAAATCGTTTCAGGCGGTTTTTTCTTTTATTTGTCGTCCAGACGATAGATTGTGGGTATTATTGAATCATGATCCTTACGGAAAGTGAACTGCAGGGACTTCTTGAGGTGACTCATCCTTCGCCTCATTCGTTGTTGGGAATGCATCCGTTGGCTGACAGCTCCGGCCTGGTGGTGCGGGCTTTGCTGCCCAACGTCAAAAAAGTTTCAATCCGCCCCGTTCATGAACCTGACCGGCCCTCCTTTGAATTGATGAGGCTTGGAAACAGCGACGTTTTTGAGGGGTCCACACGCAAATCGAAGAAGGTTTATGCCTATGACCTGGTTGTGACAGATCATCAGGGTCACACACGAAGTCAGCGTGATCCTTATTCTTTTCTTCCGACATTGGGTGAGACGGACCTTTTTCTGTTTGGCAAGGGGGATGAGCGGCGGATTTTTGAAAAACTGGGTGCGCAACCCAGGGTTTTGGATGGAGTGGCTGGGGCTAGTTTTGCCGTATGGGCGCCCAATGCGTTGCGTGTGTCCGTCGTCGGCAATTTTAATGATTGGGATGG
>DAIDJC010000081.1 GCA_027451565.1 Limisphaerales bacterium
GTCACCAGCACGACCTCCTGATTGCTGATTTTTTCCGATGTGCATGAGTCCACGCAAAAATGTGCCGGTGGTTATAACAACGGTTTTTCCGTGGTATTGTACTTCTAATGTGGTTTCCACACCCAGTGCCTCATTATTCTCATGAATAATGCGTGCGCTTTGGCCCTGTTTTACGTCCAAATTAGGTTGGGATTCGCAAACCCATTTTAAACGGAATTGATAAGCTTTTTTATCACATTGAGCGCGTGGTGCCCAAACTGCCGGTCCTTTCTTCTGATTGAGCATCCGGAACTGCAGTCCAGTCATGTCGGTGGCCTTGCCCATTTCTCCCCCGAGAGCGTCAATTTCCCGAACGAGATGACCCTTGGCGAGTCCGCCAATGGCTGGATTACAAGACATTTGGCCAATGGAATCCGCATTGATGGTGAGAAGCAGGGTGGAGCATCCCATGCGGGCCGCTGCCAAGGCTGCTTCCACCCCGGCATGGCCTGCTCCAACCACGATTACATCATATTGTTTTGGATACTTATACATGTCATTCCCTAACCACCAAACCTAGCCAGCACTCTCTTCAACGCCTGGAAAATTCCCCAAAGGCAAACGGTTCCAGCCTAATAAGAATAATAAATAGTGGCCCTTTCACCAGAATTTTATCTCTATGACCAAACAAGACGAATGGAATAAAGTTATGTCACTTTTTAAATCTCGAATGTGAAGGGAATCCAATGGAAGAACCCACTAT
This sequence comes from Limisphaerales bacterium, assembly GCA_027451565.1. Lineage (GTDB taxonomy): Bacteria > Verrucomicrobiota > Verrucomicrobiia > Limisphaerales > UBA11358 > UBA11358. The sequence continues at coordinate 743 of DAIDJC010000081.1, forward strand.
GGGGATGTCATGGTGGGGAAAGAAATTCGGATGGTGGTGCCTCTTCCGGTTTTGGACAATATAGAAATTTTGCCTTGATGCGATTCAATGATCCTTCCAACAATCGCCAGACCCAATCCTGATCCTTTCAATTTGGTGGAAGTTAGAACCGTTTTAAAAGCGCGCTGACGAAGGTCTTGCGACATTCCTTTGCCGGTGTCTTTAAAATCTAAAATAACCTGTTGAGACCCATTTTTAGAGGTAGAAACATAAGTTTTTATCGTTAATGATCCTCCTTTGTCCATTGATTCTGCGGCATTTAGAATCAAATTCAAAAATGCCTGTTCCAGTTGCGGTGTGTCACCCATTACCATTGGGAGGTTGGATTGCAAGGATCGAACGAAGCGGATGTTTTGGTTGGCCAGCTTGTGGCGAACCAATAAACCAAGTTCTTCAATCAAGTCGTTGAGGTTGACAGGGTTTAATTTGGGTTCCGTGGTGCGGGCAAAATCCAAGATTTGTTCCACAATCTTATTCAGGTGTTCCATCTTGGATTCAATGACTTGGCTATCCTTGGCGCGCGGGTCGCCGGGGTTAAACTTGAGGTTGAGCGAGTGATATAGCAACTTCATTACTGTCAATGGGTTGCGTATTTCATGGGCCACCTCGGCTGCCAGAAGTCCCAGGGCCGACAGTTTTTCGTTTTGCCGCATTTGTTCTTCCACATCCACAAGGCGCTCATAGAGCCGGGCTTTTTCTATGGCGATGGCAGATAACTCGGCCAAGGCGCTGAGGATTTTTATTTCTTCATTGGAGAAATTATAATGTTTGGCGGTATAGACATTGATTGTTCCGATGGCTTGCCCTGAAAAAATAAGGGGTACGCTGAGCAGTGAAACCAGGTTCTCCTTTCGGGCAAGTTCAACATTTTGATAACGTGAATCACTTTGGACATTAGCCACTTGCAAGGATTTTTTGCGTCGGACAACCACTCCGAGAAGGCTTTCACCGACGGAAAGGTGGGGTTTTTTGATATAGGCCTCGCCTGCGCCAAAGCTGGCCCGTAGATCCAGCCACTCTCCAGTTTCGTTAAGCAACATGAGCGAACACATTCTTGCGCGCATTAATTCGCAAGCCTCCCGGGTGATTACCCGCAGCGCCTCGTCCAGATTGAGAGTGGAATTGATGGTTCGGCTGACATTGGCCAGGGTTTCAAAGAGCGATACCTTGAGTCGTAGCTGTTCATACAACCAGGTATTGTGGATGACTTTGGAAGCCTGGCGGGCCAATTCCTGCAAAAGGTTTTGATCTTCAATGGAAAAGGCATTGACCCGGTCAGAGTCCACATTGATAACCCCCCGCACCTCGCCCTGCACCTCGAGTGGAACGGCCAGTTCAGACCGGACATCGCGCCGGACGCTGACATAGCGGGCATCCTGGGTGACATCGCCGCAGCGCACGGGTTTTCCGTGCCATGCCACCCAGCCGGTTATGCCCTCGCCCACGCGGAGTTTTAGTTTTCTGGCGGCGGAGGAAAGGTTTTGAGCGGCGAGAATTTCAAGGAAATGGGTGTTGGGATTGATCAAGACCAGCGACCCGCTGGTGGCTTCCATCACCCGCACCGCCTCGCTCACGATTAATTGCAGGGCCTCCTGTGAATCCAGCGTGGAGTGGATGACACTGCTGACCTGGTAAAGCAGGCTCATCCGCCCATCGGACATTCCTAGTTTTTGAAGTTCCTCGCTCAATTGCCTGTGACCTGATTGTTGACCCAGGCAGGGTTGGGTGCAAATAAAATATGTATTCTATGAAGCCTGGGAGGGAAAAAATTCCGTGGGGTGGAAACATCACCGAATCCTGACCGTGAGCCAGACACCCAGGGCAGCGAAGGCCAGGTTGGGGAGGGCCGCCGCCAGCCAGGCCGGGAGCATGGCATTCATGCCCAAGGCCAACCCGATTTGCTGGACGATGAAAAAGGAGAAACAAATGAAGATGCTGCCGGCTACGCCAAAAAACAGGTTGCGCCTGCCCGGGGCAGCCCCGAAGGGAATGGCGATCAACACCACCACGATGCAGGTGAACGGTCCGGTGATTCTTCCGTATAACTTGGTGAGGAATTTTGCCTTTTCCGGCGCGGTTAATCCCGGGTTATCCCTCAGGTAAGGCCACAATTCCCGAATGGGAATATCAGCGCTGTGAGATTTGAGCAGGTCTTCCGAATCGCTGAATTCCAGGTTGCGAGCCACTTGTGCGGGCGTTTCCGTAAAGTTTGGCATGGCAAGGATATTGGTCGTCAATTGGGGCAAAAGGTTTCCGTGCAAACCGTTTTGGGCAAAAAGTTGGACCTTGAAAAATGTCCATGCGCCATTGGTGAATTCACCCCGGTCTGCAATCAAAGCGCGCCAGGAACCATCAGGCAGAACCCAATTTACGTTGGGATGCAGCATCACTCGGGTCTGGGTGTCGTATTCTTCAATCTGCCAGATGCGGTGCTCACGGGTATTGTGGAAGCCGGATTTATAGAATTTGGTCCGGCTCTGGGCATTCGCATCGGTGATGACGTAACGATTAAGAATGGTTTGCGCCCAAGCATTGGCGGTTGGCACCACCATCTCGTTCAACACTCCATAAACCACCGCTGCCGCCAAGCCGACGGCAAAATAAGGGGTGCAGAGTCTCCAAAGGCCCACGCCCGCCGCGCGCAGTGCGGTGATTTCATTAAAGCGGGCGTGATGCGTCAGCGCATAAAGCAAGGCCAGCAACAAGGCTATGGGCAGCGCCAGCACCACAAACCCCGGAGTCATGGCTGCCGCGTATTCCACACAATCCAGAGCATGCAGCTTGCTTTCCTGCATATGCCCAAGCTCCGTAAAAAAGAAAAAAGACACCCAAAACACCAGGAATCCACCAAGGCAAAAAGCCAGTGGAGTGATCAATTCCCGGAGCAAATATCGGTCATGCAGCCGCACGGCACAGATTAAATCAGGATGCCAGCCAAGCGCCACCCCATTTCTTTTTGCTTCATCCGCCAGCGGTTTCCAGGGCAATCCACCTCGCAGGGGTCCAAATCCAAAGTGGCCGGGGTTTTGATGGATTGCGAAAGGTTCAACTTTTTCAAATCCCGCTTTGGACGGCGCGTTCCACGGCTTTAATAACGATGGATTCCGCCTCATCAACCCATGCCTTGAAAGCGGGTCCGCCTCTTGGAGTGGCGGGCTCAAGTAAACGGCTCAGGTTGAACATACTATCACGGATTCCGAACCCGGCGTAAACGGCATCCAAAGCGTTCAAGTATTGTTCGATGTGATTCTGCACAGGGATCATCAGGACCGGCTTGCCCAAATAGGCGGCTTCACTCACCGATTCAAAGCCGGCCGTGCAAACCACGGCCCGACATCCCGCCATCATTTGCAAAAACTTGTCTCCATGTAGCTTATGAAACACAAGGCTGGGCAGGCGTTTCTCTTCTTCAGGAGCGCCAGGCTTATCGTAAAAGCAATGCACGGGAACGTCAGGATGATCCTGGCACCAACGTTCGATATCCGTTGCGTATCCATGATTCAGAAGATAAACAAGCAAGTAGTTTCCATGCACAACTTGTTTGATTTCAAATAATTGTTTCCGCAAGAGAGGGGGGCAAACGTGAAGGTTGGAGTTTGGCAGGTCCGGTGCGCGGTAAAATGACAAAGCCAGTTTGGAGGATTTGGAGCCCACGAGGCGGACAAAATTGCGGAAACCCCATTGTTGAGTTCGTGCGTGATTGGAATGGATGAAAGCTGGGTGAAAGAGCATGAATTGGTGGCCGAGAACCAGAACTGGGATTCGGATGCGGCCCAGAAGTTTGCCCACACCGGTTGCCGCCTCGAGAAAATTGATGATGAGGTCAGGCTGAGTTTGCGCGATGGTTTGTTCCAGCACGTTGAGACTTTGACCCAATTGCGGCAGATGAGAGAGGGCTTCAGTGAGTGATGCGGTGATGGAAATGCCTCGTTGGGCTTTGAAATGAAAGCCTGGGCTGAAGATGGGTTGCAGAGGAACGCCGAAGGCATTGAGGGCGTAATCAGGAAGGGGGCGGCGGCCATTGGTGCCAGCGATTGCGGCGACCACCTGGTGACCGTGTCTGAGCAGAAACTCGCGCATGGCCAAAGCCTGGGTGAAGTGCCCGCGGCCTTCCCCTTGGATCACAAAACAAATTCTCATGGTGTCCTCTCTGTTACCGGGGACAAGCACACACCAACCCCGTTCTGGTGTCCATCAAATTGAGATCAGCAAGCTGGAGGGACCTTTGGGTCATCATTTCCGGCACGGAGAAGAGGTTGCCAGCCAGTTGCCCTGCAAAAATGCCTTTGGTTGGAGAGCATCGGACAGAGGGGCCTGTCCGGGCGTCGAGGGAGGCTGGCGTTTTTTTATCAATTTATCGTTTGATTCGCTGTTTGACCTGATGTGGGATTGGGGTTACGATTCCGGTTCATTTTTCTTTGATCATGAAAATTATCATTTGCGATCCGATTTCCCCCAAAGGGATTGCCCTGTTGCAACAACGGCCTGAATTTGAGGTGGTGGTTCTTTCCAAACGACTGCCAGAAGCCGAGCTTTTACCCATTGTGGCGGATGCAACGGCCTTGGTTGTGCGGTCAGAGACCAAGGTGACCAAGGCGGTCATTCAAGCCGCCAAAAAATTGCGGGTGGTTGGGCGTGCGGGTGTGGGGGTGGATAATGTGGACATAGAAGCCTCCACCCAGAGCGGCGTGGTGGTGATGAATACGCCTGCCGGGAACACGGTTACCACGGCTGAGTTGACGTTTGCCATGCTTCTCAACCTCGCGCGCAAAGTGCCACAAGCCCACGCCACGATGGTGGCGGGCAAATGGGACAGGAAAATGTTTCAGGGTATTGAATTGCAGGGCAAAACCCTGGGAGTTCTCGGAATGGGCAGGATCGGCACCGAGGTGGCCAAGCGCGCCAAAGCCTTTGGCATGCAGGTGATGGCCTACGATCCCTATTTGACCGAGGACAGGGCGAAGGCCATTGGTGCGGATTTCGCGGCAGACGCAGACGCGGTTTATCGTGTGGCGGATTTCATCACCGTCCACATGCCTGTGACCAAGGAAACCAGAGAAATGTTGAATGCGGCGGCCTTTGCCAAAATGAAGCCGGGAGTGCGCATCGTCAATTGCGCCCGCGGCGAAATCATTTCTGAGGGTGATTTATTGGCCGCATTGGAATCCGGCAAGGTGGCCGGGGCGGCATTGGATGTGTTTGCCGTGGAACCGTTGCCGGCGGATCATCCGTACCGAAAGCAGCCTAATTTGATTCTCACGCCCCATTTGGGCGCGAGCACGGAAGAAGCCCAGGAAAAATGCGGCGTGGAGGTGGCTGAGGTGATTGCCGCTTATTTGCTGACGGGGGAAGTTCGTAATGGGGTGAACCTGCCCTACTTGGATGCCAAGACCTACGAGCAAGTAAAGCCGTATCTTCCCTTGGGAGAGGCGCTGGGCAAATTGCTCGCCCAATTATCACCCGCCAATGCGGACAGGCTTTACATCACTTATGGCGGCCATGCCCGGCTTCTTCCCAATACGGACCCGGTCACCAGGGCCATCCTGCGCGGGTTCCTGGCCACACGCGATGTCAAGGATGTGAACAACGTGAATGTCCGCAGCGTGGCGCAGAGCATTGGCTTGACGGTGGAGGAAAAGAAATCTGATGAGCCGGTGACCTTCAACGAATGGGTCCACGTGCAGTTGTTCAGCAACGGAAACAAGCTGACTTCGGCGGGCGGCACCTTTTTCGGATCCCCGAACAACCCGCGGATCGTGCGTTTGCACAGCCAATCGGTCGAGATTCCTGCCACAGGCACACTCTTGCTGTTGAACAATGCCGACAAGCCGGGGATTGTGGGCCGGTTGGGAACACTGCTGGGCAGGCATCAGGTCAACATCGCCAGCATGAGCCTGGGCCGCCAGACGGCGGGGGGCCTGGCGTTGACGGTGTTGAGCCTGGACAGCGTCCCGCCCGCTGCCGTGCTGGGTGAACTCCAAAACACCCCTGATTTCAGCAATGTGAAAGTGGTGACACTTTGAAACCAATGTCGCAAAATAAAAATAGAAATCCATACCTTATTCCTATGAACTTGAAAAACGTCGTGCTTCCCATCCTGCCGCTGATCCTGGCCCTGGGCCTGGCCTCCGTTCCTGCGCGTGGCGCCACGGAAAACACAGCTCCTGCCGCCGCCCAGCCTGCGGATGCTTCGCAAGCCCCGGATTCCATGACTGCCTTGTTTGGCGACCCTACCATCGTGAAAGGGGATGGATTCGAGATCAAGCGCAGTGAATTGGACCAGGTATTGTCCAGCGCCAAAGCCACGGCGGCGGCCCAGGGCAAGCAGTTGCCTGCGGGCTATGATGCCAGTGTGCTGGAGCAACTCATCAACATTCACCTGCTCCTGAGCAAGGCCAATGATGCCGACCGCGCCGCAGGCAAGGCCGATGCCGACCAGCAATTTGCCATCCTCGTCAAGAACATGGGATCGGAATCCGCCTTGGAACAACAATTGCAGGCCAGGGGAATGACCGTGGCTGAGCTGCGGGCCAAGGCTGTGCAGGAAGCCACAGCCAAGGCAGCCTTGAAGCGTCTGCTCAAAGTCTCCGTTTCGGATTCGGAATTGCAGGAATACTACACCAATCATCCTTCTGATTTTGAGGTGCCGGAAACCGTTTCCGTGCGTCACATCCTGCTCATGACCGTGGATCCCTCCACCCATCCTTTCACCCCACTGCCCACCAACACCGTGGCCATGAAACGGCAGCAGATTGATGGTTTGCTGAAACAGGCCAGGGGCGGGGCTGATTTTGCCGCATTGGCCCGGCAGTACTCGGAAGACCCGGGATCTCGGGATAACGGCGGTGAATTGCCTCCCTTTCCCAGGGGACAAATGCTGCCTGAATTTGAAACCGCAGCCTTCTCCCTTACCAACAACGAAATCAGCGATGTGGTCACCACCGCCTACGGCTTCCACATCATCAAGATGCTGGGCAAAAATCCGGCGCACATGCTCACCCTTTCAGAAAAATCTCCTTCCACCGACCTGACCATTTCCGAGGAACTGCGGGAAGCGCTCATCAACAACAAGGAGCGCAAGCTGGCGCCTGACTATATCAAGCAGGTGCGGGCTGCGGACCATGTCCAGGTGGTGGACCCGAATTTGAAAACCGAGGACGACGCCTTTCTGGCTGCCCAATCGAGCCAGGGCGCCTCAGCAACCGGTCCAGCCAATTAAATCGCAAGCTGGCGGCTTGCCAAACCTAATGCAAACGATAAATTAAAAAGGTCATGAATATTAAAGCGATCGTTACCGTTCTGGCTGTCGTTTGCATCGCGCTTGTGGTTGGTTTGCTGGTGCTGAAAAGCGCCGGGGATGCCCGGCATGTGAAGGATGTGAACAGTTTGGTGGACTTTTCCAACCAATTGGTGAATGCCGACCAGCAGATTGATTCCTTGAACCAGGTGAATCTGTCGTTGACCAATGACTTGATGCTGAGCCAGCAGCAGTCCCAGGCATTTTCAAACAGCCTTGCCACGGCCACGGCCACGCTGACCAGCACCAAGGCCGCACTCGCGGAAATGCAGGACCAGGTGCAAACCCTGACCAATCAGGTCACCGCGCTCAGTTCCCAAGTCAATGATCTCCAGGCCCAGAATAGCGCCTTGGACGTCCGCGCCAGCCAGTTGACCAACACCATAAATCGGTTGAACCTTCAAATCGCTGATACGGAGGCCCGGCTGGCGGTGGCGACCACCAACAATGCCTTCCTCCAATCCGAATTGGAAAAGCAACTTGCTGAAAAAGCCGAGCTTGAACGCCGGTTCAATGACCTCGACTCGGTGCGCTCCCAACTCAAAAAGTTGAAGGACGAATTGTACGAGGAGCGGAGAATGCAATTGGATCGTTTTCAAAATGGAAACAAAAAACTGGGTGCCTTGCTCATTCAGCGCACCCCGCTTGCGGCCCAGCCATCCAGCTCCCTGCCCAATTATGACCTGGACGTGGAAGTGGGGTCCGACGGCTCCGTGAAGGTGATTCCGCCGCTGACCTCGACCAACGCGGCGGCACACTGATCATTAGCAGGCGCCCACGGGGAACCAAGTCATGCCCACGTACGAGTACCATTGCAAGAAGTGCGGCCACGAGTTTGAACTGATGCATTCCATGGTGGCCGATCCGGTCAAGATCTGTCCCAAGGAGCTTTGCGCCCAAAAAAAGTGGGGACGCGGGTCGGTGAGCAAAAAAGTCAGCGCCGGCGCGGGGCTTTTGTTCAAAGGCAGCGGCTTCTACATCACTGATTACCGAAGCGAAAATTATCAGACCAGCGCCAAGAAAGAGGCAGGCGGAGACGCCAAGCCCGCTGGAAAACCTGAAGCCAAATCCGAAAGCAAACCCGCCGCCAAGACGGAATCAAAACCCGCCGCCACCCAACCAGCAGCCGCTCCCAAAGAGGGACGGAAAAAATAACCCTGGCCCATATGGCCCAGGCCCTGTTCCATGTATCCAGACCGGAATCCATCTGACGGGTCCATGGGGTTCAATGCCGGAGTGAAAAGCATTTGGTCCGGTGGAGTTCATGTCTGGTTGATGGTGATGGTTTTGATTTTCTGCGGAAGTGCTGACCTGCTGGGGCAGTCCATGAGCGAACTGCCGGAAATCACCCGAAGTTTTTCCGGCCAGTTTCTGGTGCGCCATCCTGACCGCTTATCCTGGCTTTATTCCCGTCCAGAGGTGGTGGGCAACACGAATTTGTTGCGGCTGGATCCCGCCCTTCTGGCCGTGGCGGCTGAACGGTATAAATCGCAGGTGTGGAAATTGCTGGGTTTGACGACGGAAACGCCCTGGCAGGGTCGGATTTACCTGGTCTTGAGGCCCGCCGAAACGCCCGAAGACGAGGTGTGGATCACTTCCAGGCTGGAATACAACACTTGGACCTACCAACTAAACCTTCCGGACGTGGTGGGTTGCGACCGCTACGAGCGCGCCATGAGCGCGGTGATTTTAATGGAAGTGGCCAATCGCAGTCACCGCTCCACCACCGGAAATACCGTCATTCCAACCTGGCTCGTAAACGGCATCGCGGCGCTGGCCATGGATGCCGACCCGGATGCGCTGCTGATCAACATGCCCACCAGCTTGCCCGGGGCGCCGCCGGTGGGAGTGGTCAATGACCGGGAACACGGGTTGGACGACATGGCTTCGGCGCACGCCGCCTTTCAAAAAGGGTCTGCCCTGAATTTTCGCCAGTTGAGCTGGCCCACGGATGACCAGGTGAATGGGGATGATGGAGGTCTCTATCGCGGCAGCGCCGAGTTGTTTGTACATGACCTTCTGCGGTTGCCGCATGGCAGCAGGCAAATGGGGATGTTTTTGAATTTGCTGCCGGATTACCTGAACTGGCAACTGGCTTTTTACAAGGTTTATCACGGGGATTTTCCCAAGCCGGCGGCCATTGACAAATGGTGGGCGTTGCAGGTGATTGGATTTGCCTCGCGCAACACGGGAACACGGTGGACGCTGGCTGCCAGCGCCGCGCGTCTGGACTCCTTGCTGCGCGTTCCGGTTCAGGTCTGGGACCATACCAACAGCATGCCGCGCAACCTGGAAATCCCCCTCCAACAAGCCATCATGGAAATGAATCCGGCCCAGCGTGATGCCGCACTGGAGGGCCAGCGTCAGGAATTGGAGCTGGCGCAATTTGAGCTGGCACAGCCTTTTGCCATTCTTGCGGCCGGTTATGACCAGGTCCTTGGAGACTTTCTAACCAAGGCCCAGCCAACCCCTTCCCTGATTAACAAGAAAGGCGCCGGCGTCAAGACGCGCCAGGGAGCTCCCGCCACCTTGAAAAGCTTGGATGCCTTGGATCGCCGCCGCCGGATGCTCCTCGCCCGGCTGCATTTGGGATAGCCCTGAGACCATCCAGAAACGGATGGCCCGCCTCCGACCTGTTGGTCGAATTCAATTCCCTGCCAAAAGCCTCGAAAATATTGTTTGTGATTTCCGTGCGGGATGGATAAAGCAGATTCAGGTGATGGAATGTGCCTGGCCCGCAGCCAGGCTTTGAGGCGCCGGATGGCGAACCTGTCTGGAATATCCAGACGATTGCCAGGAGTTCACCAATCACAAATTCAATAAGTGACCGCCCGGATGGTTTTCGGCAATGGGAATCCAGCGGGCAGATGGTGTGGGTTTTGCCAAGTATTCTTGCGTGCGGGTGGCCTGATTGGACCGGGTCCAGGCTTTTGATATTTTTGAAGGAAGGGTGAATCTGTCTGGAGCCTGGGGGACAGTTGGCAATTCCCAAAAATTTCTCAAACCGCAGAGCCTGTTCGGAATTTTCATGAAACCCGGTCTCATGGGTGCCATGCCAGCTCGCTTGACAGGATTGGGTTCGCGCTTATAGTGCGCAGACGAACATGCAGGCTGAAATGGCATCCGCGGTTCCGGGCAAATCCCCGGATTCTGGCACCTTGAGGGAATTGAAAGTTTTCCGATCCGCTGGACGCGGTCCTTGGGAGAAGACGCCCGATTCTGACTGGCAGGACTGGCGGTGGCAGCTCAAGCACCGCATCACCAGCCTGGACCAGCTTCAAAAGCTCCTGCCCAACCTCACCAAGGAGGAAATAGCCGGAGCGACCCTTGCGAATCACAAGCTGGCGCTGGCCATCACGCCCTATTTTTTCAATTTAATGGACCCTGAGAACCTTCAGGATCCCGTGCGCAGGCAGGTGGTGCCGCGCATTGAAGAAACACGCACTGCGCCGTGGGAAATGAGTGATCCGTGCGGGGAGGATGGACATTCCCCGGTTCCGGGCCTGGTTCACCGCTACCCGGACCGTGTTTTGTTTTTGGTGACGGACCGTTGTGCGGCCTATTGCCGGTATTGCACCCGCTCCCGGTTGGTGAGCAATGCCTCCGGTTATGATTTTCACCCGGAATTTGACCGGCAGATTGGCTATATCCAGGAACAT
>DAIDJC010000082.1 GCA_027451565.1 Limisphaerales bacterium
CCGTCTTTGTGCCCACGAATTCCACTGCGGTCTTTTCTGGTTACGCCGGGTTTGATGTGTATGTGACCAATGCCGATACCGTGGCTTATTTTGGCCCCGTGCCGGTCAGCGTGGTGGTCAGCAGGCAACCTGTCCTCCTGAACTCCAATGTTCCCCCCACGATCACCCGGCTCAGTTCCCCGCTCATCACCAACCCGGCATCCCTGAGCGCGACGAATTATTACGGGTCTGATTACTACGTCTTTGATGTCACCAATAATGGCGCCATGCCGCCCGTGGCGGTCCTTTTCTCGGTCACCAATGCCTCGGGTCCGGTGGATTTGGTCGCCAATTACGGGCCTGAACTGCCCTCGCTCTCCAGTTATGAGTTCATTAACACCAATTGGCCGACCAATGAAACGATCCTCGTTTCCTCCAATTCCACGCCAGTGGCTGTAACCAATGGGGACTGGACACTTGCCGTGGTCAATGTGGCTGGTTCCAATGTGACTTACTCCATTAGCGCCACGGAATTGTTCTCGGTCAGTCCGCCGGTTTTCCTGTCCCCAACCAACGGCGACTTGTTTTCCGTCGTGGCGACGTTCCCATTCTCCACAAACGCCCTGGCGCTGGATACCAACACCCCCGCCTTGCCTTTGACATTCGCCCTGGTCAGCGGTCCTTCGAACTTGTTTGTATCTCCCTCAGGTGCCATTTCCTGGACTCCCACCCTGGCCCAGGGACCAACCACCAATGGTCCGTCCACCAATGCTGTCCTGGTGAGCGTCTCCAATGGCGATTACTTTGTCACCAATGCCTTCACCATCGTGGTGCAGGGCACCAATATCCCGCCCACCCTCCCTGTGATTCCGAACCAGGTGGTGGCCGTGCCTGGCCCTGTTTTGCAGGTGGTGAACACGGGAACCAATCCGAACCTTCCCGATTATCCGCTTTCTTACAACCTCATTGGCGCGCCGTCTTTTGCCAGCATCAACAGCCAGGGCATCATCACACTTGCCCCTGCGGCCGCGGATGCCGGTTCCAATTATCTCATCACCACCGTGGTGACGGATACCAATCCATGGGCGGTTAATGCCACGTCTCTCAGCGTCACGAACACATTTCTGGTGACGGTGGACGCCGGCTTGACGCAAGGTGTGTCTCAAACAAACACCGCTCCCGCCGGCGGCCTGATTCAATGGATGGTCGTCAATGTTCCCACCAATGCCCTGGATTCCACCAATTCCCTTGTCTTTGCCACCAACCTGCCGGTCAACCTCTGGTTCAGCGCGAATCTGCCTCCCAGCATCACCAACGCCTCCACGGACTCGGAATTGTTGACTAACGCCTCCGCCGGGTCCCGTGTCCTGCTCACCAATGGGTTCCCAGCCATCATTCCCGGCGGCTCTTACTTGTTGGGTGTGCAAAACACCAACGCCGTCAATGTCCAGTATGCGCTCCAAGTGGGCTTTGACCTCCTGACCTTCCTGCCCAACCAGACCAACGCCGTGCCTTTCGCAGGCATCGTCCACACCAATATGGGGGGAACCAATGGTTTCCTTCTGACCTGGTTCGCCCCCAGCAATGACCTCTTCACCGTGCAATGGACTTCCAGCCTTTCGCCCGCGGCCTGGAATTCCTTCACCAACGTGGTGTCTTACAATCCCGCTTTCCCGGCGTCGGCCTCCCGCGCCCAGTTTAACTTCTTTGATGACGGCTCGCAGGATGGCGGGTTGGCGGGTCCGCATTTTTACCGCCTGATTTTGCTGGGCACGCCAAGCCAGGCCAATTCCCTTTCCCTGATGCCTCAAGCCAATCGTGTGACAGGCCCGGGCGTCACTCTCTCCATAACCAACCAGGCTTCGGATTCAGACCCCTATGCCGTCCTGTCTTTCAGCCTGCTTTCGGCGCCCTCCGGCGCATCCATCAATGCCTCCAACGGCGTGATCTCTTGGACCATTCCTGCGGGGGCGGGTTCTTCCACCAATCTCTTTGTCACCCGGGTCTCGGATAATGGCGCGCCACCAGCCGTGGCAACCAATGCCTTCTCGGTCGAGGTGGAAACCATCCCGCCCATCAGTTCAGAGTCCCTCCAAACCAACGGATTGTTGCTGACCTGGTTTGCCCCCAGCAACGAACTTTTCCAGGTGCAATGGCGCACCAACCTCCTCGGTGGCGGCTGGTCCGCTTTCACAAATATCGTGGCTTATAACCCGCTCTTTTTCACCAGCCCAAGCCATACGCAGTTTAATTTCCTCGACGATGGAGCGATCTCAGGCCCGTTCTCCATCCCGCATTATTATCGCATCCTCCTGCTGCCTGCGCCCGTTTCACCGCCTCCCGCAGGTCCGGCCATCAGCCGGGTGCTGGTTTCCGCCGGCGGGACAACTCTCCTCTGGTCCGCCCCCACCAATGAAACGTTCAAGGTCCAGTGGACCACCAACCTGATGCCGCCCGTTTTGTGGTACCCTTTCACCAATATCATCTCATCCACAACCGGCGCTTTCTCGTTCACCGATACCAACACGCCCCTGGTGGTCAAGTTTTACGAGTTGTTAATGCTTCCCTGAAACCATGCCGTTTCAGCGGGGCTGTTTTGATGAAAAATCTCTCCCGGTCGCTTTGCATTTTGGCCGCCTTGCCGTAGTTTGTTGGTTTGCAATGGCACCAATATCAGCAACATGAGCAGGGAATTGATCCGCATCGAGGGAGCACGGGAACACAACCTCAAAAACCTGAGTCTCACCATCCCGCGTGACCGCCTGGTGGTGGTGACCGGGCTGAGCGGCAGTGGGAAATCCTCCCTGGCGTTTGACACCATTTACGCGGAGGGCCAGCGCAAATATGTGGAAAGCCTCTCCGCCTACGCCCGCCAGTTTCTGGACCAGTTGCAAAAGCCGGATGTGGACCAGATCGAGGGCCTTTCCCCCGCCATCGCCATCGAACAGCGCAGTTCCGGGTCCAGCCCGAGGTCCATCATCGCCACCACCACGGAGATTTTTGACTACCTGCGCCTGGTGTATGCCCATCTCGGCCAGCCGCATTGCCCGGAAACCGGCGTGCCCATCTCCACTCAGAGCGCCTCGGATATCGTGGATAAAATCCTCACCCTCCCGCCCAAGACTCGCGTCATGATTCTTGCCCCCGTGGTGCGCAGGCAAAAAGGGGAGTTCAGGGATGTCTTTGAGCGCCTCGCCCGCGAGGGCTTTGTGCGCGCCCGGGTGGATGGGGAAATTGTGGAATTGGGCGAAAACGTCTCGCGGGTGAAGCTGGACAAGAAAAAATTTCATCACATAGAGGCTGTGGTGGACCGGTTGGTGATGGATGACAAGGTGCGGACAAGGCTGGGGGACTCGGTGGAAACGGCGTTGCGCTGGGGTGATGGAGTCCTGTTTACGCTTCACCAACCCGGGGAGGGGGCTTCGAAAGGCGACGGGGCAGCCTCCAACGGGGAGGGTTGGGTGGAAACGCTGCATTCCAACAAAATGTGCTCCCCTGCCACCGGCAAAAGCTACGACCCGCCCACACCCAAGCATTTTTCATTCAATGCGCCGGCCGGGGCTTGTCCGGTTTGCCATGGCTTGGGCCAGGAATTGGTTTTTGATGAGGCCATGGTTGTGCCAGACATGGAGCAACCCCTGGAAAGCGCCGTCCAACCCTGGCGGCGCGCCGGCAAGCGCCTGAATATTTACTACAAGGCCATGCTGCGATCGCTCGCATCCCATTATGGGCTGGGTCTTGACACCCTTTACCGCGATTTGCCGGATGACTTTAAAAAAGTCCTGCTCCATGGCTCCGGCGAGGAGGAGGTCAAATTCAGCTTCTGGCGCGGTGGCAAGGTCAGTCATATTTCACGTCCTTTCGAGGGCGTCCTGCCCAACCTGCAACGCCTGGCCACAGAAAGTGAAAGTGAGTTTGTGCGCAACCGCCTCAAGGTTTACATGACACCGCGGCCCTGCGATTCCTGCGGCGGCAAACGCCTCAAGCCGGAAATTCTGGCCGTGACCCTCGGCAACAAATCCCCCGGACCAACCCCCAGGCAGCGCAAAAACCGCCTCTCCATTCCCGGTCTCTCCATCATGGATGTTTGCGCCCTCTCCGTGGACCAGGCGGATGATTTTTTTGCCTCGCTTACCTTGTCGGCTTTCCAGCGGAAAATCGCCGGCGAGGTGATCAAGGAGGTCAGGTCCCGGCTCGGGTTTCTGAAAAATGTCGGCCTGGGCTACCTCACCCTGGATAGGGAAAGTGGCACACTCAGCGGAGGCGAAGCCCAGCGCATCCGCCTTGCCACCCAGATTGGCGCCGCCCTGGTGGGTGTGCTCTATGTCCTGGACGAACCCAGCATTGGTCTGCATCAGCGGGATAATGACCGGCTCCTTGCCACGCTCAAGGGCCTGCGCGACCTCGGCAACACCGTCCTGGTGGTGGAACATGACGCTGACACGATTCGTTCCGCCGACTACATCCTGGACCTGGGACCCGGAGCCGGTGTTCATGGCGGCGAATTGGTCGCCGCCGGTCCCCTGGCGGATATTCTCGCGTCCCCAAATTCCCTAACGGGTCGTTATCTGACAGGAGACCTCTCCATTCCCGTCCCCAAACGCCGCCTGGCTCCCTCCGAATCGAAGGGATGGCTGGAAATCCAGGGAGCGAGGGAAAACAACCTTCAAAACATTGACGTCCGCATTCCCCTCGGTGTCTTCACCTGCGTGACCGGGGTCAGCGGTTCGGGCAAAAGCACCCTGGTGAATGATATTCTCCAGCGCGCCCTGTTCCGCAAATTTTACGGGTCCAAGGAGCGTCCCGGCGAGCACCGTGCACTGAGGGGTTATGAAAGCCTGGACAAGGTCATTGTCATAGACCAGTCGCCCATAGGACGCACGCCCCGCAGCAATCCCGCCACCTACACGGGCATGTTCAACCATATTCGCGATCTCTTTGCACGCCTGCCCGCCGCCCGCGTGCGGGGCTACGAGCCGGGCAGATTCAGCTTCAACGTCAAGGGCGGGCGGTGCGAAAAATGCGAGGGCGATGGGGTTCTCAAAATTGAAATGAACTTTCTTCCCGCCGTGTATGTCACTTGCGAAGCCTGCGCCGGCAAACGTTACAACCGGGAAACTCTTGAGATAACCTACAAGGGCAAAAACATTGCCGATGTCCTGGATATGACGGTGGAGGAGGGGGTGGATTTTTTCCGCGCCGTTCCCAAGATACATGATCCTCTAGCCACCCTGGCTGAGGTGGGGTTGGGTTATATCCGCCTGGGACAACAAGCCACCACCTTGAGCGGCGGCGAGGCCCAGCGCGTCAAGCTGGCTTCAGAGCTGGCGCGGCGTTCCACCGGAAGCACCCTGTATGTCCTGGATGAGCCCACCACCGGATTGCACTTTCATGACGTGGCAAAATTGCTCGAGGTTCTGTTCAAACTGCGTGACTCGGGAAATTCCCTGGTCATTATCGAGCACAACCTCGATGTTATCAAAACAGCCGATTGGATCATTGACTTGGGCCCGGAAGGCGGGGCGGGAGGCGGTCGAATCATTGCCGAGGGCGCCCCGGAATCCATTATCAACCAGCCAGAAAGCCACACCGGACGCTATCTCAAATCAGTTTTGGGCAGGTAGTTTCGATCTTTCCAAGGGTTTCCGCTCCAGCATCTTGCCGCATCTTGACCCATTCCATTTCTCTTTTCAGGATGATTTGAGTTCGCACCGGCTGTGAGCGGGAACCCCTCTCCCTAACCCTCTCCCCGCGCTTCGCTGGCGGGGCGAGGGACCCAGGTGCGTTGGGTTGGTTGATGCGTTTGAATAGGGAGAACAACTTTGACGCGTGAAATATTTTAAAGTCCATCGCCAGCCCACCGTTTTTATTCCCTCTCCGCCAATTGTATTGGGGGAGAGGACTGGGGAGAGGTGGCGCTGAGTTGTCCAAATGCGTATTGAACCCGAAAAACGAAATTCAAAAGGCCAATCGGCGTCACTACCGGGCGCAAACTCTTTTGAAAAACCTTACCAGACCGAATCGGGTATGGTTTCGATCTTTCCAAAAAGCTTCCGCTCCAGCATCTTGCCCCTATCCATTTCGCTTTTGGGGATAAAAACCCCCGCCTTTGACCCGCGTTTGCGGAACGGTTTTGTCCCGCAAACGAACGGTCCGGCAGGGATGGCTACACTTGATTTTGTTTTAAAAAAACAAGGAATAGGCGGTCAGAGACCTTAGCCTTTGCGGGCAGCCTTGGCTTTTTTCGCTTTCTCGGCATTCACCTTGGCCCAGCGCCTGGCCTGTCCGGCACGAATGCGGGCAAGCCCTTCGGGGGTGAAATTGCGGCGTCCGCCCCGGCTTCCGGCTTTGCGGCCAACCTTGGCCACTTTCGGGGCCTCCTCAATGAATGCGGCAGCCACTGCGGGCGCGGGCTTTCCAAGTAATGCGGCAAGCTCCAAATGGAGGGCTTCGATTCGTTCTTGAATCTCTGCTGCGCGTTTAAGTTGTTTTGATGACAGTGATGATAATGTGATCATGCTTTCTCATTATAAGAAAAATTGAAACGATCGCAAGTAGGTTTTTACTCTTCGTTAATTTTGCGTGAATTCTTACAGACAGGGTGGAACCGCAGTTCAACTGCCACCCTGATGCAAATCCCCCTGTTAGTTGTTGCAAAAACCTCCTTCGGCCTCTTACTCCCTTGCATGTGGGCCTAATCCTTTAATCACCCTCGCATCTTACACGGCCACTCAAATATAAGCGTAATGAGAATGATGGTCCGAGTTGTTGACTGAAAATCATGAATCCAACTCCAATGATGAAAAATGCCCATGCTGATTTCGTGTATGAAGGGTCAATTGAAGGTTTTTTTAGCTTTTGATTTTATCCTGACCATTTTTTTGTAAGTCAATTCTGTGAAAACTGGCTAAGAGCCTGCATGATTATTCGGAAGGATGCTGTTTTCGTGCCCAAGCCGGTCCGGCGTTTTTACTCCTCGGTCGCAGACCCGCGGGGGTATGCTCCCTCGTCGCGCCTAGCCAGACCGGGTAGGGCGCGAAAACCGTCCAGGCGACGGCACTTTTGCCCTTGGGCTTTGTTGTCGCCGTCGTTACAGCCCGCTACGGGGATGCTCCGACAGCTTCGCCTCGCCCAAGGCCAAAATCCCCAGTCGCAGCACCTTTCCCAATTTTCAGTCAGGCTCTGAGCGTGGCTTTTAGCTCGGTCTGCGGCACTGGCATTGGTGTTGGGGTCAACAGAGAACTATTGGCCGTTCCGAAAAAAATTGAAGGCGTGATGCCCCCTGTTTTCCATGTTCAAATGAGGGCCGGAGGCCTCAGGGATGTTTCAGGTAAGGCCGCAAGGCTGGGTCTGCCTCGGGTAATTCCTGCATCACCAGTTGCGCCATGGCCTTTGCGCCACGGCCATTAAAATGAGTTGAATCGCCGGGCTTGTTGGCCATTTCCAGGCTCCCTTTCGGTCCCAGCGCCTGCACCATTTTAAAACTTGAAGCATGCAGATCAATGACCGGGACATGGTCTTGCGTACCCACCGCCAGCATGGCTTTGGCATATGGCTCAAGCGCGTCTTTTAACTGCCCATCCGTGCTGAATGTTCGGCGCACCATGGGGGTTACAAGTATGGGCACAGCCCCGGCAGCCCGCGATTCGCTGATGTACTGGTGAAGGTAGGTCTGGTAATCCGTGGCGGCATCAGTCGCTTCAGGTTTCCCTGGCGCATGGGAATCGTTATGCCCAAATTGAATCAATACCACGTCGGGATGCTCGGCCAGCGCCTTTTTCCAAAGTCCCTCGCGTATGAATGTCTTGGTGCTTCTTCCCGATCGCGCCAGGTTGATCACCCGAACATGGTCGTCGAAATATCCCTGGATGAATTGACCCCAACCCCGCTGGGACCCATTCGTGGGATAATTGCACACGGTGGAATCACCTATGATGACCAATCGCAGGGGATGCCCGGTTTCTGCCGGTTGTTCTGTTTCCAAACCCAACGCGGACATCACAAAAAAAATCAAGAATGGACAAGCAACCGCAATCCGGATCCAACTGGCATTTTTCATCTAACCAGCTTCGTTGCAGTTTGGTTTTAAGGCAATGTTTTTAATCATTGCAGACTTTGGTTTTTCCAGGCCGAGTTGTTTTGAAGGGGACAAATAGGTGCCCATGCCATCGCGGTCAAAGTGCAGTCCGGGTTTTGCAGATTTTGCCCTTTAGAAAATAAAAAAGGGTTGCTTGAATTCATGGGTGCTCCTTGTACCGGTTTATTAAAATCGTTCAAACCTTTGCTGCCGGACCTCATTTGGATCTTCTCTCCTGTCGGGACAAAATAAAAGAAATGAAGGCCCTCCTCAGGCCTGGAGATATTCGGTGAATTGGAAAATGTTAGTTGATAAAGGGTTATAATTAGGATGGGAAACGCTTATTTATATCTTGAAATGTCCTGCGCCTGTTGCTAAAATGGGACCTATTCAGATTGGCGGACCGGATGTCCGATGCGGACACAATGTTTGCGGCCGTGGCAGGGGAAGTCGTTCAGAAGTGGAATACCCGGGTTCCCCGCGCTACGCCAGGATTCGGGGCGCATCTTTGAAAAAATCCATTAGGACAAAATATGAAGACCCAAAAATATCTCTTCGTTGTCGGACTTTTTTTGATTTTTTCCATAAAGGCATTTTCGCAAAGTGTTTTTATAGGCACCAATAGTCCGGGCCAGGAAACCAATTTCAGCTTTTCCATTTCGTCCGCCACGACCAATTTCTCCCTGGTCCTGTCAAACAATGCCACGACCTATTCCTATTTGTTGTTGAAAGCGGGCGGCACACCTACGGATTCTAATTTCGACTATGCCTCCGAGTTGGTCGGCCAAACAAACCAGATTAACCTGGAGGTTCCTGAATGTGTTCCCGGCAACTATGGTTTGCTGGTGTCAACCCCTGCCGGTTCCAGTGGGCAGGCTTTTAATTTTGAGTTGAAGTCAAACGTGGCGGGTTTGCGTTCGGCGGCAAGCCCCGTTTCCAAACCGCTCGTCTTTACGACCACCGGGACCCTTACAAACACCGGATCCGGGGCATGGCAGTATTTTCAGGTTTATTTTCCTTCCAACCTGCCTACCGGTTGGAGGGTGGTTTTGAGTTCCACCAATGCAGCCACGCCCGGTCTTTACATCAGGCGGGGACAACTTCCCAACGCTGGATCCTATGACAAGGCAGTGGGGCCGGGTGCGCCAGTTGACACAATCATCTTTACCAGCACTGAGGCGACAAATTCCACCTACTTCGTCGGTGTTTACCTGCCCGGGGGAACCCCCAGCGTCGCCTCGTACACCTTAAGTGCGGAACTTGCCTCCATCACCACTCTGACTTGGGACCCCGGCACAACGGAAGCCGGCACCCAGGTTTTTACCAACCAAAGCCAGTCCGGCGGGGATTATTATTTTTCCATCACCACCGCCAATACCATGGACCTTGTCTGGAGAACGGCACTGAATGTTTTCAGCAACGAAGCTGATTTGTACATGCTCCAGGGTTCCCTGCCTTCCACTACCTCCTACTCCTACTCGTCCACGCGTGTGGGTTCTGACGGTTTTGTCCTGGCACAAGGGCCTCAATTTCAGCCGGGTCAAAATTGGTTCATTCTCGTTCATGCCACCCCTGGAGCCAAATGGAACCTGGTTACCGGCGAGGCTTACGTCCAGCAATTGCCAAATCTGGCTTCCGATGGCAGCAGTGGCGCCACCGCCACAATGGGCGCTGAAGGGATGTATTTCTTCAAAACCACCATTTCCAGCAACACACTGGCTTGGAGGCTTTGGCTGAATGGCTTGACCAATCTGGTTTATGTCAGGCAAATGGCGGCCCCGGACCCGTATGGAACCTCAACCTATGACCTGGTGCAACCCGGTCAAATGCTGGTTGTGCCCACCTACCTCAATGTCGGCAATCAATATTTTGTGGGAGTGTCTGGAAATCCTGGGCTTGCTTTTTCTTTGGATTCCCGCCAGCAAGCTGTCACTCCCATGTCCTTTGGTTCAATTTCAAATCTCACCGTCACGGGCTATGGCTACACCACGTATGTGGTCCAAGTGCCCGTCCAGCAGATTGCATGGCAGGTTAACGTCGTCCCTCTCTCCGGAAACGCCAGCGTCGCTGTCCGGCGGGACAATGTCCCCAATGAATTTGTCAACGACGCCTTTTCTGAGCCTCCGTCAGGAGCGGATGCCAGCGTGGCCCTCGTTCCACCCACCCTTAGCAACGGAACCTTCTACCTGACGGTTTACGGAACAGGTCCCTACACGGTCAATGTGTTCAACGGCCAGCCTGTCATTACCCCGGTTCACTATGTGTTTCAAGTGACGAATGATATCCCAAACCAGGTCGGCTGGCGTTATTATACCTTGACCAACACCGCCGATCAGTTGGGATCACTTGGCTGGGAACTGGACTTATCCAATCAACCGCCCGGCGCGGAGATTGCCATTCGCCGGAACGCAGTTCCAGGTGAGTGGAATTATCGAAATAATCCCTTTGATTCCTATTCCTCTTCTTCTCTTGGCTACGTGGATTTATCGAGCACACTCGGCTTCCTTCAACAACCGAACCATCCTGCTGATGTCTGGTACATTGGTGTTTATTCGCCCGGCGCAGCGCTTGGAAAATTTGCCCTGGACGGCATTCAATTAACCGGCCCCGCCACGGCATTTGACAGTCCTTCCGGAACTTTCACCGTCACAAACCAGCCGGTCGGCAAATTTGATTATTTTTCAGTGACGGTGCCGCCGGATGCGTTGGGATGGGATTTGCGGCTCACGAACGTGACCGGGAATCCGCAAATGTTCATCTGTTTGCAGCAATTGCCGCCGGGGAATGGTTATGGATGGGGTCCGAGTTACACGGCGGTTTGGCCGGATGGTTATAACTGGGGTGTGGGGTATGACTGGACCGGCGAGTATTTAAATCCTGGCAATCAGATCTCTTACGGCCAGGTATGGGCGGATGGCATGGGTAACCCGCTTGTGGCGGGGACGTATTATGTGGGTGTGTACAACTACACGGGGTCCACTCCCTTGAGCTACACGGTGCTGAGCCATGGGATTGGCGGGAGCTACAGCATACCGGTCAACACCATGGACTTCAGCAACGGGGTGGCATCGGTGACTGCGCTTGGGCCGAGGCAGGCGGCCTACTACAAGGTGGTTGTCCCCACCAACGAGCCGAGCTGGAGAGTCGAGCTGGATACGAATATTGGAAATGCATTATTGGAGGTGCAGCTTGATTCGATACCTGATTCTGAGCCGTATAATTCGGCTCCCTATAATTTATCCGGCGGGCGGGTCATGAACAGGGTGGGTGACCAGCAGTATTTGATGATGCCTTCGTCTGGCAGGAGCAATATTGTGGCAGGGACCTATTATTTTGCGGTGGTGAGCGAGGGTGTGAACCCGGTGAGTTCCACGATAGGGAGTAATACAACGAGTTGCACACTGATCAGCGCCGGGCCGATTGGCGAGACGAACCTTGGGGTGGTGGACCCGACCGGGGTGACGGATTTGGTGGTGACGAATGCGCGAAGCCTTGCCGGGCAGTTTGGGGTTTACCAGTTTACGGTGCCTGCAAACACGCTTGCGTTGGAGGTGTATTTGACCAACACGACAGGGAGTCCGAACATGGAATTGAGGGCGGACAGCCA